>CAYIDJ010000026.1:0-2700 GCA_964362215.1 uncultured Candidatus Saccharibacteria bacterium | reverse complement strand
AAAAACCACCGCCCCAAACCCCGGCGCCCCCGGCCCCGGGCCTACGTGCAATAAAACCCGGCGCCGCCGGCGCCACTAGTGCAAGGGAAACCTCTGCCGGACACTCCGCAGGTCAGCGCCTTTGACCCCGGCGTGTTGAGCGCCGAGCAGAGAGAGAAAAATATCGCTCTGTGCCAGGCCTGGAGGAAGATGAAGCCGGAGGAAAGGCGCAAGCAAAACTATGTAGCGCTCTTCCGTCTCGGCACAAATCCTTACACTGGCACACCACAAGCGGCTGCTAACGCTCTGTTTTCCGATACAGCAGTATGGACGGAATTCCAAAAAAAGATCGCCTCCGGAGAGAAAGCGGAAACGATTTTTATCCGCGGCGACGAATGGAACAGCGGCATGACTTTTGGCGACGGCACCAAGAAAGCGATGGTCCTTCGCAAAAAGATCATCGCTTGCTGGCCCGAGGGGCGGAGGGAGAAGGCTGATTTATATACCCTTGTCCTTGATGGCAAGATATACAAAATGTCACGCCTGCAGGCATGCAATAATGTTGCCGCCGACGTGCGCGATATGCCGCCAGCTCCCAAGCCGAAACCAAAACCGGCGCCGGCGCCAGTTGTGAAAGAGAGAATTACTCAACCGGCAAATTGCGCTACTGCCTACGGCATTCCCGAGGGCAGGCAGGCGTACGATGGGAACTTTTGGGACTGGGATTCTTTCCCCGAAGAACTCAAGAGGCGCTTGGCGGCTCTTATTATGCGCAATGGGCAAGTTGGAGCGCTTCGCGACCCGATATCGGAAAATTTCAGCAAGGTTGTCGTGGAGTTGGGCGCGCAAAGGCAAATTCGCCGCTGGGGAAACCCAACCGAACTGATATACCTAAACGGAGAATTCCGTAGCGGGTCTATCAGGGAAGACGCGGTGATTGGCGGCAACCCGCAGGTTAAGGGTTACCACCGCCAGTTGCTCTCCGAAGAGCAATGGAAGAGGGAAGTGGTGATTAAAGCCAAAGCGCCGGGCGGCTTCATCGTTTCCCCGATTCAAGAGTCCGACAATGGCTACCATTGGCTCCGGGTTCTGCCGGATCCAAACCGGCCCTGCGGGTTGAGGTTCCACATCCTTGTTTCCAAGCAGCCGATTAAATTGTCGGATGTCTTGAAGCGAGGAGGAGATCAACCGCCCACAGCTCCGGCTCGGCAACCATCCAGGCCGTCTCCCGAGGGAGGTCCGGCCAGAAACCAGATTGCTTCCTGGTGATGTTGGTTCGTTCTGTGGTTTGCGGAAAGAAAAATGCCTCCAAAACACTTTTCTTTCCGCGCCACTTTTTATGTTATGGAGAAAAACAGCAATAAAATTTCATACAGTTTTTTCAAAAAAGGAAACGCTTGGCGCGGCGTTTTTACCGTTTTTCTTATCGTTTCTCTTTTTACTCCAACTTCGCTTATGGTCAGTCCGACCCTCTCTGTCGTTGATTCCGTAAAAAACACTCAAGCGCAGGAATACGATTTTGATTTTTATTATGACGATTATGATTTCAATTATGAGCCCGATGTAAGTTCGGATTATTCTTTTGGCGATTATGGTGATTATGGAGATTACTCAAGCGGTGATTCATACCAGCCGATTATTTTTGAATCCTATCCCGATTTTGAGCAATCTTATGAGCCGATTGTTTTTGAGGAGCCCAATTTTGATTTTTGGACAAATCCAGATACGCCCCAAATTGATTTTGAAACGGTGGACAATGAACAGGGAAATGATAATTTTATACCCGTTCAAGATAATAGTGATGATTCAGTATTAGCTCTGCCCGATGCTGGCGAGAGCTTTGGTGCTACAGAACTTCCGGACGCCGGCGAGAGCTTTGGCGCGACCGAGCTGCCCGATGCTGGCGAGAGTTTTGGTGTTACTGATGGACTTCCAGACGCCGGAGAATCTTTTGGGGGAATAATGGAAGGCCTTTCTCCCTGGTGGCTTTTGGGGCTGGCGGCGATTCCTTTTCTGATAGACCAAGACGAATCTTCTCCTTCCACACCAGCTGCGCCGCCAACGCCGCCGGGCCCGCCCCCTTGTGTGGCGCCGATAATAACCAGCGCTGGGAGCGCTTCGGGGGTTGTGGGCAATTTATTCAGCCATACTCTTTCGGCCACGGGCAATACTCCCATAACCTGGAGCGCTACCGGTCTTCCCGCCGGACTCTCCCTTAACGGGGCGGTGATTTCCGGCACGCCGACGACCGCCGGCACTTCAACGGTGACGGTAACGGCCACAAACAGCTGTGGGCAGGCCTCACAGATACTGACAATTGTAATAAGCGATTTGCCAGGCGGCTGTCTTCCCGGCGTGCCGGTAATCACCAGCTCCGCTTCGGCTTCGGGTACGGTTAATCAGTCATTCAGCTACACTATTACTGCCACCAATAATCCGACTAGTTTTGACGCCACAGGCAGTTTCCCGCCCGGGGTCACTTTTGCTTCGTCCACCGCCACAATTTCCGGCACCCCGACTGCTACCGGCACTTTTAACCTGACATTGTCGGCGACAAATAACTGCGGCACGGGGACATTGGCGCTCACCATAACAATTAATCCTGTTCCGCCCGGAGGTGGCGGCGGAGGCGGCGGAGGCGGCGGCGGAGGATTTGCTCCTAGCGTGACACTTCTTTCGGCCACACCAAGCCCTTTGGCGGCGGCCAGCATTTACCTGGCT
>CAYIDJ010000025.1:0-4155 GCA_964362215.1 uncultured Candidatus Saccharibacteria bacterium | reverse complement strand
CGTTCCGCCGGAGCGAAGCGGAGGCGGTCAGTTCCGTTCAAAAAATGTTCGAGCAAAGTTTAGAATTGAGCACCAATAAGATTCATATCAAGGCGGAGGGGTGGCTGAGTGGTCGAAGGCGCCGCACTCGAAATGCGGTATACCTGAAAGGGTATCGTGAGTTCGAATCTCACTCCCTCCGCCTTGATATGAATAGTGATGAAATTTCAGAATAAACCGTTAAATATAGGGTGGAGCGTGGTAATGGCACTTTCGTTTCCGCCTGTTTTGTTGTGGTATTTGGCTCTGTCACCTGTGCCGCGGTTTGACAGTACGGGTAGTGAGTAGGGTTTGTACTGGTGAGATTAATATTGTAGAGTTAGGGAAGTTGGTAAAGGTTTATGGAAAACTATTAGATTGTTTTATAAAACACTAAATTATGAAAACTCGACAGGGTTTTGTGGGAGCGGGAGTTTTGATGGCTATAATACTTGGTTTGATAATTGTCGGTAGTGGTGTGTATTATTTCACGCAACGGAGTTCACCTTCATTAGTTCTCTCCGAAAATAATTCAGATGCTCTTCCAATACCAACGCAGACAGTTCCTACCACTTTTAATTCTGTTTCAACACAAACGAATCAAAATATAAGTACAGCAAATTCGCAGAGCGGTTGGGAAAATGTTTCTGTGTCAGGTATTGTGGTGGAGTATCCCCCATATCTAAAAGTTATAGCGAACGAGAGTGTTCCTGTTGCGCACTTGGAACTTGAGCAAAAAAGTGGCGGTCATGCGTATGTCTCTGTTTCTGCGGCGAACATTATATCCGCAAATCAGGAACTAAAAAGTTGGCTAGAGAGCTATGATTATTTCAACTATAAGTATCGCTCTCAAAAATACGAATCATACAAACGTGAAGATGGTGTTGAAGTGATCGCTAGTTTTAGTAATACACAACCATACGACGACGCGTTCATTCGAGTAGGGACAGTGATTGTTTACATAAAAAATGGTATCAATGATGTTACAAAAGCGAAAGATAGCGATTTTCGTGAAATAATCCAGCGGATAAAGCTGCCGGATATTATTAAAGTAGGGGCAGTTGCAAACAGCGGACCCGATTGCCTTATTGACAGTGATGACTTGATGACTTTATATTGGGGAACGCAATATCTTAGAGCAAATCCGACTATTCCCTTCATCTATGATCCTGGTTCATACTGTGAATTATCTGATGGGTCAAAGTTGATGACGGTGGCTTTAATTACAGAGAAGGCGATTGTGATGTTCAACAAGGATGGGAAAATTGTCAATACGTATAAAGACAATTTTTGTCATACAATGGGTGATTTTAGTGCGCCGCTTATTTTGTCGATTGAACAAGGAAATCTAAACCTGTTCTGTTTGACTGGAGACGGACCAGAAAGAGAGTTTAATGTTTATCAAGCGCCTTTAACAACGCTTGTTCCAACGGAAGTTAAACGTGATACAGAAGTTTACAATACTATAAAAAGTGCTGTTAAAAAACTTTACAATATAAATATAGATTTTTAGTTTTTGGAATAAGTAGCGGAGTGGATTGGATTGTTGACAGAGGTGGAGGTTCTGTGTTTATATTCTGTTTAGTTTGCGCGGGTTTGAAAACTAAAAAATGAAAGAAAAAGAAGGGAGACGGCGATGATCGAGGTGAAGAAGTTTAGAAAAGTTTTGCCGGCAAAAGGAGAGTTAAATTTTGATGTTTTTGAAGGTATGCCGGTGATAGCGGCAATGTCGTACCGTTCCGACGGTAATATGAGCCTGGAAGGCGGGGAGACAGCCGATGTAAACCGATGTCGATTTTTGAAGGAGTTGTGTATACCAGAGTATTTATTGTACTATGTGGCAATTAAGCATAGTGCGATAGTGGAAGTTGTTAAGCATGATGATTTTTATCCGAATGGATATATATTTCCCAACACTGATGGATTAGTAACACCCTATTCCGATGTTTTTTTGTCGGTGGGGGCGGCGGATTGTCCAACGGTATTCTTGTATGATCCAGTGGAAAAGATAGCTGGTTTACTGCATGCCGGCTGGAGGGGATTGAATTGCTGGATTGTCAGTAGGGCGGTTACCGAGATGAGAGAACTTGGAAGTGATTATAGGAATATAAGGGCCGGTATTGGTCCCTGTATTTGCCAAGATCACTATGAATTTGGCAAAGAGGCCTGGACTTTTTTTGGAAGTGTACCCGACGCTATTATTAAGAAAGACGGCCAAAATTATCTTGATTTAAGGAGGGTGGTTGTTTACAAACTTCGGGAGGCGGGTATTGCACGCGAGAACATAAGCGTCAGCGACGCCTGCACTTATTGCGACGAGAGTATGTTCTCTTATCGCAGAGATGGGCAGGGTTACGGGGTGATGATGACCGTATTCGGAATACTCTCTTAGTTGTTTGGAAAGGCGGTTTCGGCGGAGCGTGGAATGGTTTCAATAAGGCGGCCCAGGTTGCCGGAAGTAAGCAGGAGGACGATGTCATCTTCTTTCCAGATTGATTCTATTTGCTGCAGGCCATCGGCCGCGGTTTCAAATCCGGTTGCGTTAAGGCCGGATTTTTTTATTTGCGAGACGATTTCGGCGAGAGTGAGTTGGTCGTGGGTCAAGGCGCCGTGGAGGGGCGGTTTGTAGACGAAAACGTGGGCGGCGCCGGCGAAGGCGGTGTCGTAGTGCGAGAGATAGGCGCGGTTGCGCCAGCTGAAGGTGTGCGGTTCAAAAATAACCAGGAGGCGCCGGTTTGGAAAATGGAGTTTAATGGCGTCGATGGCGGCGCGGGCTTTGGAATAGGAGGAGCCGAAACCCTCGTATATTTTGAGGGCGGTGCGGGTTGATTTGAGGTCAAGGCGGCGAGTTAAGGCCTTGAAGGAATTGATGCCGCGGGCTAGTTCGGCAGGAGTAATTAGTTTTTGTGATAAAAGAAGTGCGGAGACGCCGATAATATTTTCTACATTATGGCGGCCGAGGAGGGTGGTGGAGAGGTCAGTCACTTTTTGTTCATGATGAAAAAGGGAAAAGATGGTCGTTTCTCCATAGGAGATATTTTTTGCGGTCCAGTCGGCGGGGGAGTTGAGGGCGTAGGTGGTAATGGGAACGGGAATGTTTTTAATGAATTGGGGAACGTGTTCACCGTCAAGGCAGGCGGTAAGAGAACCATTAGTGGGAATAAGATTAACTAATTCGGAGAAGGGCTGGATATAACTTTCGGGAGTGGGGAAGACGTTGACGTGGTCGTGAGTGAGGGAAGTTAAGAGAACGTGAGTCGGGTGATAATAGAGAAATTTTGATTTATCCGACCAGTTGGAGGACGGGTATTCGTCGCCTTCCAAGACGAACTCTTGGTCTTGGCCGAGTCGGGAACTTTCCGAGGGAGTTTCGGGAATGGCGCCGATAAAGAAGCTGGGGTCGCGGCCGGTTTGAATTAAACACCAGGCGGCGATGGCGGCGCAGGTGGATTTGCCGTAACTGCCGGTAAAGACGAGGTTGTTGGTTTTGGCGGTCAGGTCGGAGAGAACTTCGGGAAATGATTTGACGGGAAGGCCGGAAGCGAAGGCGGCGGCAACTTCTTCATTTTCTTCGGGGGTGAGTTTGGCGTGTTTGCCGATGATGATTAGGTCGGCGTCGGAGGGAATGTTTTCTGGCCGGTAGGGGGTGGAGCAGGGAAGGTTGTATTTTTTGAGATAGTCGGAGATGGGCGGATAGAAGCCGTCATCGGAACCGGAAATTTGCCAACCTTTGTCTTTTAGGAGTTTGGCGGTGGCGCTCATGCCGGCACCGCAGATGCCGATAAAGTGGGCTTTAAACATAGAGTAAAGATACAATAACCAAGAGACAAGATACAATAATCGAATAATAATCAATTTTTAATTGTGGTTTTAAACTATTCTAATGTTCTTGAGAACATTAGAATAGTTTGAGGGTGGGGTGGAATTGTCAGAGGGGGAGATTTTAGGTAGAATAGGGAGCATAGGGGAGGGTTGGCAGAGTGGTCTAACGCGCCGCACTTGAAATGCGGTTGGGGGCAACCCCTCACAGGTTCGAATCCTGTACCCTCCGCCAAATTGTACTTTCAGCAAAATCGTAAGAAGTTGCCTCGGCGCAAAGCGCCTCGGCATGGTATTTTTCCGCAATTTTGAAGGCAT
>CAYIDJ010000024.1:0-4510 GCA_964362215.1 uncultured Candidatus Saccharibacteria bacterium | reverse complement strand
CGGTCTTCTACTGGGCTGACTTTGGCCTCGGTGAGGTCTGGCGCTGGCTCGTCCGTTGTAAGTAACAGGCGCTGGGAATCTGGAACTTGCTTCTTTTGGCTCTTTGGCTCCGTATATACTACGGAGCTTTTCGTTTTAACTAAAACCGCCCCGACTTTAGTCAGAGCGGTTTTTTTAATAAAATTTCCTTTTGGAATTTGTTTCTTAGTGTTTGGTAATTTCAAAACACCGCTTAAGCGGTGTTTTGTTTGTGGGCAGGGAGGGATTCGAACCCCCGTAGGCATATAGCCGTTGGATTTACAGTCCAATGCGATTGACCACTCCGCCACCTGCCCCAAAACCATCCGCTATGCAGTTTAGCGTTTTCCTTATTTTCTTTCAACCGCCTCATCCCCTCAAGAACCGCTATTATCTCCGTTGCCGTTACCGATAAACTCATCCATACTCCCCTTCTCATTCTTGCCGCCATTTGCCCCCTTCGCTTTTTCCAGATACCGCCCGATGCGATTATCAATTTTAAGCAACAGCAGTCGCAAGCGGCGCAGCCCCTTATAGAGAGCTGTGTGTAAAAAAGCGTCAATCTGCTCCAGCGGCAGTGACCTAATCCATCTTTCTACCGCCGCTCCATGGCCCGCCCGCGCCTCCGGCACTCTCGGCACCGCCCGCGCCGCCACTAAAACCATTACCGTCAAACTCGCCATCAGCACCACTTGTAAAATTAGCTCCGCCATATTTTTTAAATCTCAATCCTATAAAACTTCCCCAAAGTTATATTCTCCCCCACCTTTGCGATTGTGTCTTTCAAAATCTCGCTTACTGTTCGCGACTCGTCTCTGATAAACGGCTGTGTCAAAAACTCATCCGCTGTCTCCGCCGGCATCGCCGCCAGCTGCAACGCCAAATTATGCGCCAACTCGCAAAACGGCTCCGACCTGGCCACAAAATCCGTCTCCGTTCGGAGTTCCACCAGCACGCCCACACGGTTGTTATGCACGTAGGCCTCAATCTTTCCCGCTCCGGTAGCGCGCCCCTCTCGCTTACTGGCTTTAAGCTGTCCCCTTTCCCGCAAAATCTCTTTGGCCTTATTAACATCACCGCTCGCTTCCGTCAGCGCCTGTTTGCACTCCATCACCCCCGCCCCTGTCTCCTCCCTAAGCGCCGCTATCTCTTTTGCTGTAATCATAAAATCGCCTGTTAATAACTGCCACTTAATTCTAAACAAAATCGGTTTCTTTATCTACTCCTTCCATCATCTACTGCTCTGCCGCCTTCGCCGCCCCCAGCGCTCCGACTCCGCCAGCCGGCGGATTAGTTGAAGCCGCTCCTATCGCTTTTTTAACCTCTCTCAAAATAAATTCAATTGATGACCGGGAATTATCGTTCGCCGGAATCGGATACTCCACTGTCTTCGGATCCACATCCGTACTCAAAATCGCCACTGTCGGTATCTTTACTTTCTTCGCCTCCCGCAACGCCGTCACATGCAATTTCGGGTTTACGATAAACATCGCCTCCGGCAACCTGTCCATCTTCTCAATTCCGGAAAAAAGAAACTCCATTTTCCCAATCTCTCTGTTTATCCGAGCCATTTCTTTCTTGGAACGCTTTAATCTTCCCGATTCCTTATCAGCTCTGACGCTGGCAAAATATCCTATCCTCTTCCTAATAACATTTAAATTAGTCAGCGCCCCCCCCACCCACTTATTGGTTACGTAAGGATAACCGTATTGGACCGCCAAATCCGCTATCAGGTCCCGTGCCGCCGGTTGTGTTGCCACAAAAAGTATGGTCTTTCCTTCCGCCGCCATCCTTCCTAAAAAGTCCGTCGCCGCCGTCAGCATCGGCTCTGTTTTCATTAAATCAAACAATTCAATCGTGTTTCGGTTGGCCGCCACCAGCGGCTTCATTTTCGGATGTGTCTTGCTCTTCCGGCGGCCATAAAAAAGGCCTGCTTTAGCCATTGCCTCTATTTTCTCCAAGTTGACTGCCGGCTCCGCCTGCGCCTCGCTTTGCGCTTCCGCCTCTTCTTCCGGCGCCTCCGCTGTCTCGTTTTCTTCTTCTTGCACAGCCATTATTTCATCAGACATAACGCCAATGAGTATAGATAAAACCCGCCTCTCCGTCAACCCGCCTTTTCCTCCCTACCAACTTCCTCTTCTTTTCTCCGCCCCTTCTCGCGGCGCCATTTCTCTATCTCCTTGTGATTCCCCGACATCAGCGCCGCCGGCACCTTTAGTCGCCGCCTGTCCATCTTCACCTCCGCCGGCCGCGTGTAAACCGGATAACTTCCTTTATTTTCCTCCAGCGACTCATCCTTGCCTAAAACGCCCGGTATAAACCGCGCCACTGTTTCTACCACCATTGCCGCCGCCAGTTCCCCGCCAGCCAGTATAAAATTCCCCACTGAAATCTCCTCGTCCGCAATCTTTCTCACTCTTTCATCCACCCCCTCATAACGCCCGGCGATTATCACTATCTTGTCATATTGTCTTGCTAAACGCGCCGCCGCTCCCTTGTCAAAAACCTTGCCGCGCGTAGACAATAATATTACCCTTGTTCTCTTCCCTCTCTTCTCCCCTCTGCCGGCAATTTTAGCTACCGCTTTCTCTATCGGCGGATACATAAGCACCATTCCCGGCCCCCCGCCAAAGGGCGCGTCATCCACCGTCCGCCTTTTGCCCAACCCGTACTGCCTCAAATCGTGCCAGCACACGGCCATTAAGCCCTTCGCCTGCGCCCGCCCCATTATTGACAAGTTAAAATACGATTTTAACGCCTCCGGCAGTACGGTGATAATTTCAAACCGCGCCGCTTTGGCTTTCTTTTTCTTCCTGTTTGTTATTTTCATGGCTTCCATTCTCCTCCTTTTTCTCTTCCGAATGCAAATCCTTGCCGCGCACCAGCGCGTTCTCCAGCGCGCTACGCAAGTCATCTATGTTCACCGCGGCTCTGGGTCTCTCCGGTGAACGCGGTTCCTGCCGCTCCGGCTTCGGTCGAAACTGCTCCCGCCTCTCTGAACCCGCCGGCTGGTGAAGTCCGGGCCTCGCCTCTTCCGCCCTCGGCGGCGCTTCTCTTCTAAGTGTCGCTGCCAGTGGCTGTTCTCCCCGCCGCGCGATTTTATCATCACGCTCTTTCTCCTTGCCCCCTCCGCTCCCCAGCCAGCCCGTCGCAATCGTCTCCTCAACCTTTCGTCTATCCACTCCGTAATGATTACGTGAATTCTCTATAATCACATCCTTAAAAGACCCGGCCGGTTTTGGTAACGGCGGAACTGTGCTGGCCGAAAACGGGCGGGACGCCACTCCGTCAATCATCAGCCGCGCGTAGAAATTATACTTCGGCAAATTAACCAAATCGCCCGCCATAAACTCCGGCTCAAATTCTTTCTCTAAAAATTCCGCGTCCGCCGCTCCTATTCTGAAAGTAATAATCGTCCCCACGTTGCCGAACACCGCCGGCCGCACGTCCTCGTCCAGCTGTTCCACATACTGATGAGCAATAGTCAAGTCCAGGTGGTATTTGCGCGCCTCCGATAAAATAACCGCGAACGATTTGGTGGCAAAGTTTTGAAATTCATCCACCGACAAAAAAAAGTCCGGTCTCTGGTCCTCCGGCACGTCCACCCGGCTCATCGCCGCCAGCTGTAGCCGCGTCATCAGCATTGCGCCCAGCAACGCCGAATTGTCTTCTCCAATTCTGCCTTTGGAAAGATTGGCGATGAAAATTTTCCGCTCGTCCATAATCTGCCGCATATTGATGCTGGAATGCGGCTGGCCGATAATATTACGAATTAGCGGGTTGGACACGAACTGTCCCACCTTGTTCTGAATGGAAGCCAGCGACTCCGTCTCCAGACGCTGGGTGTACTTGGCAAATTCGTTCACCCAAAAACCTTTTATCACCGGGTCCTTCAGGCCATCCACTATCTTTCGTCGATACTCCTTGTCCGAAAACAGCCGCAAAATTTCAAGCAAGGTTGAGTCCGGATACTCCAAAAGCGCCAAGAGCGCGTTGTTTAAGATATACTCCATCCGCGCCGACCAGGCGTCTATCCATATCTTCTTAAAAACGCTCATTATTCCCGACGCCACCAAATGCCGATGTTCGCCCCCTACTCGCTCCAGCGGATTAAAAGCGATCGGCCTCTCCAAATCCGCCGGATTGAAATAAATAACGTCATCCATCCTATCTTCCGGAACAAAATCCAAAATCTTCTCCGCCGACTCTCCGTGCGGGTCAATAATGCCCACTCCCCGACCGGCCGCGATGTCTTCAATCATCATCGTCTCCAGTAAATTTGTCTTGCCCGAACCGGTCTTCCCGATTAAATAGACGTGCCGCCGCCGGTCGTCAACTTTAATTCCAAACCTCACCTTCTGGTTGCGGAAATTTGTATAACCGACTGATGTAATCTCCTCGCTCATAACCTAATAGTACTCTAATTTTGAATTTTTATCTGCTCCGACTTTGTCGAGAGTCCTCGATGAAATCGGGATCATTTTGATTTTTG
>CAYIDJ010000023.1:0-5274 GCA_964362215.1 uncultured Candidatus Saccharibacteria bacterium | reverse complement strand
TTGATGAATTAAATTCATAATTGAATTGCCGCCAAAGAAAAACTTGAAATTGTCAGCGGTGCGGCTCCGCCGCCTTTCCGAATTTTCGCGGGGGGAATTCCTCGCCGCCACAAGCGGCGAAATGCGTTCGGACTAATTCAAGAATACCGCACAAACAAAAATGGCGTAAAGCCATTTTCAATTAGCGAAGAGAGTTTACAAAAAGGAAAAGGGAGGTATAATAAAAAAAGAGCCGTTTTGAGAGCGGTTTTTGGTTGCCTAAAGGCGGCTAAATAAAGGAAGGAGAGAGGGAATGGTTAAGGTTATAATAGTTGAGAAAAATGTAGTATCGGGAAGCGCGCCGATTTGTGAGGAGGAGGGTGGATGCGTTTGGAGAAGTAAAAATGGAAGTGATCAGTGGGTGTGCCATCACGCAGCACCAGTGTTGGCTGCCAACGGAAGGTCGTGTTGTAACTTTCGGGTGATGGGGCGAAAAAGAACAAAAGCTAAGGCAGTTTGAAAAAACAAAAAAGAGGGGAGAAAATGATGACGGCAGTGGCTGTGGCGAACGGGAAAATAAAGTCAGGATATGCTCGGATTTGCCGAGTCAGATGCAAGTATAGGAAGAAGAATGGTTCAAAGAAAGGATGCTGGCACGTGAATCCGATATTGGCGGAAGACGGGTTATCCTGCGAAGGTTTCCGGAGAAAAAATGGGGAGTGAGAAAGAGATAATTGAGAAAGAGATAATTTGGTAAATCGCGGATTAACGCAGATGGCACACAGAATAGCACGGAAATGGAAAAAATGAATTAACTTGCCGCGGGGTGAGAAGGAGTGAGAAAAGGACGGAAGAGGAAAGGAATAAGAACGCCAACAGCCAAAGAGACGATGATATCCGTCGGCCAGCTGACGGCGGCGGCAATTCTGGAGATGCCGATGAGACAGGAGAGAATGAATAAGGACGCGCCCCAGCGGCGGCGGAAGAAAAATAAGGAGATGGAAAGAGAGGCGGTAATAATGACGGAGGCGGCGGGGAAGGAGGATTCCGGAACATTAATAAGAGAGACGACGCCGTCTATGACGGAGGCGGGAGGAAGACGGAAATAAAAGAATTCGGCAATAGAGGAGAAAACTCCCCAGCCGATAAAAATAGAAACAAGAGAAAGGGCAGCGGCGTAAAATCTGGCCTGCCAGGAAGGAAGGCGCGCAATGACCCAGAGGGTGGCGAGAATAATAAGATAGGGCAGGAGACGGACAGAAAAAGAAATGGCGAAATCAATCAGCCAGTAGCGGCCGGTAAGGAAATGGATCAGGGAAAATAGATAGGAATCCATAGACGATAAACTCTAAACAATATTAAAATTCAAAATTATAAACTTTAGAACTGGGTTCCCGCCTCCGCGGGAACCCGCCCAACGGAGTTGTTCGGGCAAGTGACAGAGGAGAGAAGACGGGTTCCGGATTTGAATCGGAGTTATTACTTGTTAGTGAAGGGGAGGAGACCGAGAAAGCGGGCGCGTTTAACGGCACGGGAAAGCAGACGCTCGTGGCGAGCGCAAACACTGGTATGTTTGGGGTTGATGATTTTTGCCTGCCCGGAGATAAAACGCTTCAGGATATCGGTATCCTTATAATCAATTTCAGTAACGTTTTGGGAGCAGAAGTAGCATTGTTTCATATGTTAATAAACTCTAAATCCTAAATTCTAAACTCTAAACAATATCAAAATTCAAAATTATAAACTCAAAATGGACGCATTAAAAGGGGAGGTCGTCGTCTTTAATTTCGTTGGCGGGGGGCGGCGGAGGGGTGGGGTCTTCGGTGTTTTGACTATCAATATCTATAGTCGGTATTTCTTCCCGGGGCGGAGCGGGAGGAGCTGGACGATCAGCGGAAGAGGCCGGAGTAAAGGAGGGGCGGGCAGGAGAAGGGTTATTAGACCAGCTGCCGCTGGGGGCGCCGGCGCCAGCGGGTTTAGGACCAAGTTGAAGCTGTTCGCAGATAATTTCTGTAACACGGCGGGTTTGCCCCTGATTGTCCTGCCAAGAGCGGGTTTTCAGGCGCCCCTCAATCATAATCATACTGCCTTTGGTAACGAATTGACGGACGATTTCCGCTTGACGCCCCCAGCAGACAACATTGTGAAACTCGGTATCTTCGCGGCGTTCTTTATTGGAGTCGCGCCAGACGCGGTTAGTGGCAACGGAAAAGGAACAGACCGACTGGCCGGAGGTGGTGGAGCGGACTTGAGGATCGGCGGTAAGACGGCCGACGATGATAGCTTTGTTTAAATTCATGTAATTATTGCAGGATTTCTTCCAGTTTCTTTTCCAGCGCTTCATTAGTCAGAGAACCGGAAGAGGGCGGGGAAGGGGGGGCGGCGAACTCACGGCGGCGCGGGGGGAGAGGAGGCATAGTAACCGCGGGAGAGCTGGCAGAGGAAACAGGAGCGGGGATGGGAGAGACCACCGGAGAGACAATAATAAAACGGAGGATGGAACCGGATAAGTTTAAATCATGATTTAGGGAAGAAACCGTTTCGGGATTAAGAGAGATAATAAAAAATCCGAAGCAGGCCTCGCGGTGTTTGCAAATCGGATAAGACAAAAGAACTTTACGGGGTACGCCGTGGCGGATAACGGAACCATGGTGGTCAACAACGATTTTGGCAACGGCTTTAATGTCATCCTCTAAGGGGACGATAAAGCTTAACTCATATTCCTTTAAATCTTCCATACTCATAAAACGCGTCAATGATAACCGAAATGATGGCTCTCGTCAATTAGAGGCAACGTCTTCGCTATCACGGTTGGTATCGTCTTCATCAGAAATGACGGGGGTGCCGATTTTACGGAAGCCGGTGCCGACAGGAATAAGACGGCCGATAATAACATTTTCTTTAAGGCCGCGCAGGTAGTCAATTTTGCCGACAACGGCGGCGTTAACCAGATTCTTGGCAGTTTCCTGGAAGGAGGCGGAGGAGAGGAAGCTGTCGGCGGAAAGCGATACTTTAGTAATACCCATTAGGAGCTGTTGGGCTTTGGCGGGAAGATTGCCTTCTTTTTTGATGGCGCGGTTAACTTCCAGGAAGCGGGAGCGGTCAACAATGTCGCCGGATAAGAATTCAGAGTCACCGAGGTCGGTAACTTTAACCCGCGAGAACATCTGACGGATAATAATCTCAATGTGTTTATCGTTGATGGGAGCGCCTTCAGAGGCATAAATTTTCTGGATTTCGCTTATGATATAGCGCTGGACATCATTTTGACCGCGATGTTTAAAAACTTCTTTCAAATCAAGGGGACCTTCAGAAAGCTGGTCGCCTTTTTTGACGGAATCGCCGACGTTAATCAGAATTTTCACGGTGCGGTGGACAGAATATTCCACTAACTTTGGTTTTTTGGCAATGGTTTTTAAGACGATGGTGCGGAGAGAGCCGGATTCGTGAATGTTGTCAATAACGCCGTCGCTTTCGGCGATAACGGCTTTGCCTTTGGGAGTGCGGGATTCAAAAAGTTCTTCCACCCGCGGTAAGCCGTGAGTAATGTCGGCGCCGGCTATACCGCCAATGTGGAAGGTGCGTAAAGTCAGCTGGGTGCCCGGCTCGCCGATGGATTGGGCGGCGATAACGCCGACGGCTTCGCCGATGGCAATGTTCTCGCCGCTGGTGGCCAGATCGGAGCCGTAGCACTTGGAACAGATACCGTAAAGAGTTTTACAGGTAATAGGAGAACGGACTTTGATGGAAGTTAGGTCGGATTCGGCAATTTGTTCGGCGGCGGTGTGGCTGACAACTTCGCCCGCGGGGATGATAAGGCGGCGGCCGATTTTAACGTCTTCAAGAACGGTGCGGGAAAAGACGCGGCTGACAAAAGGCTGACCCATGGACGCGCTGTCAGACCGGAAAATCTCAATTCCCTCTTTGGTGCGGCAGTCGCGGTCGCGGATGATGATGTCTTGAGAGACATCAACCAGACGGCGAGTCAGGTAGCCGGCGTGGGCGGTTTTTAAAGCGGTGTCAGTCAAACCTTTACGGGAACCGTGAGTGGAGATGAAATATTCAAGAACACTGAAGCCCTCCTTGAAAGAAGATTTGATGGGTAATTCAATAATCTCGTTTTTGGGGTTTTGCACCAATCCTTTCATACCCATCATCTGCACCGGCTGCATCCAGGAGCCGCGAGAGCCGGAATCAATGACGTAATAAACGGAGCCAAACTCGGCAACTGATTTAGGAACGATTTCAGCGACTTTAGCCTTGGTTTTATCCCAAAGGTTGATAACGCGGCTTTTCTTTTCGGAGCGCGTCAGAATGCCTTCGGCGTACTGCGTTTCTATTTTTTTAACTTCTGTTTCGGCATCAGCAATGATAACGGCTTTGGCGGCGGGGACAACTAAATCAGACATAGACCAGGTGATACCGGAACGGGTGGCGTAGCGGAAACCAAGTTCCTTCATTTTGTTTAAAACTTCAGCGGCCGCTTCAAAGCCGTAGCGGTTGATAATCTGCTCAATGGTTTTCATCAGATCTTTCTTTTTCATAACGCGGTTAATAAAACCAAAATCGGGAGGAAAAATTTGATTGAAGATAAGGCGGCCGCAAGAGGTTTCTTCCGCGGTGGAACTGCCGACGCGAACGGGGGCGTTCAGGGCAACGTAGCGGTGGTGAAGAGCCATTAGAGCTTCATTTTCATCGGTGAATAGAGAGCTGGCGCCCAAGGCATCCGGTTTGACGCGAGTCAAGTAATAAAGGCCGAGCACCATATCTAATGACGGAAAAACAATCGGTTCTCCCGAGGCAGGCCGGAGCAAGTTAGTGGAAGCAAGCATGCGGGAGCTGGCTTCCGCTTGCGCTTCTTCCGAGAGCGGCAGGTGAACCGCCATCTGGTCACCGTCAAAATCAGCGTTAAAAGCGGAACAAACCAGCGGGGGTATCATAATGGCCAGGTCTTCAATGAGGACCGGACGGAAGGCCTGGACAGAAAGGCGATGTAAGGTGGGGGCGCGGTTTAAGAGAACTTTGCGATTAGCGATAACTTCTTCCAGAATCGCCCAAACTTCGGGAGGCGCTTGCTCAATCAGGCGGTTGGCGTTTCTAATGTTGTGAGCAAGTTCGCGCTCTAGAATTTTAGAGATGACGAACGGCTTAAAGAGTTCCAGCGCCATTTTTTTAGGCAGTCCGCATTCGTCAATGCGCAGGTGAGGACCGACGACGATGACGGAACGGCCGGAGTAGTCAACACGTTTACCGAGCAGGTTTTGGCGGAAACGTCCCTGTTTGCCTTTTAACATA
>CAYIDJ010000022.1:0-5415 GCA_964362215.1 uncultured Candidatus Saccharibacteria bacterium | reverse complement strand
GAGAAGGATTTTATATTTTTGGTCGAGGCGGATAGTGAGGGAGTGACTGTCGCGGCCGGCGACGTAAAAGGAGACGATAGAAGAGTGGACGCGGGGTGGGGTGGGGTTGATCAGTTTTACGCCGGGGAGTTTGGCGAGGCCGAATTGGAGAAGGTTTTTCAATTCAGTTTCGTGAGTTTGTATGGTTTTGAAATTTAAGGTTTTAAGAAAATCAATGGCGGCGGCGAGTCCGAGGATGCCGGCGTAGTTTTGAGTGCCGGCCTCAAAGCCGGCGGGGCCGGGGAGGAGTTCAACTTTCTCGTTGGTCAGGCTTTTGACGGCACCGCCGCCTAAGAGGAGGGGGCGCAGATTTTTAATATTTTTTATGAAGAGGACGCCAACGCCGGTGGGACCGCAGATTTTTGACGAAGAGAAGGCGGCGAAGTCGGCGCCGAGGGTTTTGACGTTTAGGCGGCTATGCAGGAGAGTTTGGGCGGTGTCGAGCAAGACGAGACAATTATATTTTTTAGCTTCGTTAATTATTTTTTTAGCGGGAAGGGCGAGGCCGTCTAAGTTGGAAGTGAGAGAAATGGTGAGGAGGCGGGAGCGGTGGGTTTTGAGAGCGGCAGAAAGGAGCGAGAATTTAATTTGGCCGTTGACGGTGGAGATGATAACCGTTTTTACTCCTTTATTTTTGAGAGCAAGCCAGGGAAGAAAATTGGAGTTGTGCTCCTTGTCAGTTGTTAAAATAACATCTCCTGATTGCCAAGAGAGGGAGTGGGCAATTAAGTTGATACTTTCGGTAGTGTTTTTAGTGAAGATAATTTCATCGGCGCGCGCGCCTATAAAGTTGGCAATAGTTTGGCGGGCGGCAGAAATTTTGGCGTTGACAGAAGAGGCGAGACGATGGAGAGAACGACCGGCACAGGCGGGGTAGTTTTCATAGTAGTCAATGGTGGCTTTTATGACGGAGATGGGTTTTAGAGCGGAGCAGGCGGAGTCAAAGTATATGAGGGGGGTGGGGGGACGCAGGAGAGAAAATTGGCGGCGAAGTTTTATTGACATACTATGTTTTTATATTGTTTTTTGCGATCTAGCAAGTTTGATTATATATACACAATCATGGTTTTATAATTATGATGTTGTTAATATAGTTACAAGTAACGTTGTTAATAATGCAGTTACAAGTGGCGATGAGTGTCTAAGTGTAGGCCACATACATTAAGATTGAAATAAAAAGTTGTTTTTGTTATAATAACGATAAATATAATATGTCAAATTTTCAGAGGTTTACACTCAAAGCGCAGGAAGCATTGGCGCACGCGCAGGAAGTGGCGGTGTCGCAGAATCACGGAGAGCTCAAGGCGATCCATCTTTTGGCGGCGCTGATAGCCGACCCGACGACGCTGGTGCAGCCGATGTTGGTTAGGTCAAAAGTGGACGCGGCGAAGCTGGAGCGAACGGTAGAAGAGGAGTTAAAAGCGATTCCTAAAGTGATAAGCAGCGGCACGACGGGGCAGTTGTATTTGTCCACCGAGCTGATGCAGGCGTTGGATAAAGCGGCCAAAATCGCGCAACTACAGAGAGATGAGTTTGTGTCTTGTGAACACCTGCTTTTGGCATTGCTGGAGGTGGAGACGCGAGCGAAAGGGGTATTGGAAGAGGCCGGAGCGCAGAAGGAATTAATGATTAAGGTGCTGGCGCAGTTAAGGGGGTCGGTGAGGGTGACGGACCAGACGCCGGAGAACAAGTTTCAGGTACTAGAGAAGTATTCAATAAACTTAACTGACCGGGCGCGGGAAGGAAAGTTGGATCCGGTTATCGGGCGGGATGAAGAGTTGCGGCGGCTGGTACAGGTTTTAAGCCGGCGGACGAAAAATAATCCGGTTTTAATCGGGGAGTCGGGAGTGGGGAAGACAGCGATTGTGGAAGGGTTGGCACAGAGAATTGTGACGGGGGACATTCCGGAAACACTTAAAGATAAAGAAGTTATAATGTTGGATTTAGGAGCGCTGATTGCGGGGACAAAGTTTCGGGGGGATTTTGAAGACCGACTTAAGGCCTTTATGCGTGAGATGGAGCAGGCGAAGGGAAGATTGATACTTTTTATAGACGAGATACACACGATTGTGGGGGCGGGGGCGGCGGAGGGGGCAGTGGATGCTTCCAACTTGCTGAAGCCGGCGCTGGCGAGAGGGGAGTTGCATGCTATTGGAGCGACGACGATAAAAGAGTATCAAAAGTATATAGAGAAAGACGCGGCGCTGGAGAGGCGATTTGCTCCCATTTATGTGGAGGAGCCGGCGGTGGAAGACAGCATCGCGATTTTACGCGGACTTAAGGAGAGATATGAGCTTCACCACGGGATGAGAATAGCGGATGAGGCGATAGTGGCGGCGGTTAATTTATCCGCGCGATACATAACCGACCGGTTTTTGCCGGACAAGGCGGTGGATTTGGTTGATGAGGCGGCGGCGGCGCGGAGGTTAGAAACGGAGAGTTTGCCTAAGGAGATAGACAAGGTGAGGCGGGAGATTACGCGACTAGAGATAGAGAAACAGGCGATAACCAAAGAAACGGCCAAGGCAGAGGGAGAGAAGCGGTTAACGGAACTGCAAAAAGAACTGGCGGCGTTGAGGGAAAAAAATGACGAGTTGTCGGCGCAGTGGCACGCGGAGAAAATAACGTTTGAAAACTTCCACAATTTGAGAGGACGGGTAGACGCGCTTAAAACCGAAGCAGAGCGGGCGGAAAGAGAGGGGAATTTAGAGAGAGTGGCGCAGATACTTTACGGAGAGTTGCCGCAAGCGGAGAAGGAACTGGCTGTTTTTGAGCGCAAACATTTCAGCGGCGGGCGAAATAAGAAAGAAAGCAGGAGCGCTTTTATAAAAGAGGCGGTGGACGCGGAGGATATAGCAGAAGTGGTTTCCCGCTGGACCGGCATTCCGGTGACAAAAATGCTGGAGAGCGAAGTGGAGAAGTTAGGAAGAGTAGAAGAGGAGTTGGAGAAGAGGGTAGTGGGACAGGAACAGGCGATTACGGCGATTGCCAACGCTTTGCGGCGGGCGCGGGCGGGACTATCGGATGATAATAAGCCGTTAGGGTCGTTTATGTTTTTGGGGCCGACGGGAGTGGGGAAGACAGAGCTGGCACGGGCGCTGGCGAGTTTTATGTTCAACGACGAGAAGGCGCTGGTTAGGGTGGATATGTCCGAATATATGGAAAGACACGCGATTTCCAAACTTATCGGTTCGCCGCCTGGGTATGTCGGGTATGACGAGGGTGGGCAGCTGACGGAGATAGTAAGGCACCGGCCGTACAGTTTGATTCTTTTTGACGAGATTGAGAAAGCGCATCCGGAGGTGTTCAACATACTGCTGCAAGTGCTGGATAATGGACGGCTGACCGACAGTAAGGGACGGATGGTTAATTTCAAAAACACGATAATTATTATGACGTCCAATGTGGGTAGTGAGGTAAGCGCCAAATTTTCCGCCATTGGTTTTTCAACGCTTTCGGAGGGAGAAAAACATAGAGAGGAAGAAGATTATAAAGATCGGCTTAACGCAATCTTAAAAGATAATTTCCGGCCAGAGTTTTTAAACAGGATTGACGAGGTGGTGGTATTTAATCCGTTGACGCCAAAGGATGTGGAAAAAATTGTGGGTATACAACTGGAACAGGTGGCGGAGCGTTTGAGACGGAAGGGAATCGCGGTGACTTTTAACGCTAAGGCGAAGGCCTACATAGCCGAGCATGGTTTTGACCCCGAGTTTGGGGCGCGACCGGTGAAGAGGTTAATTCAGCGGGTGGTATTGGATAAATTAGCGGACTCAATAATTAAGGGTGAGATAAAAAATGGAGCTAAGATTACCGTCAATTTCAGGGGTGATTCCCTGGTCTTTAGCCATTAAAGCGGCAGTAGTAACGTTAGTTTGGTTTTGGGCGCCGTGGTGGGTGTTCGCGGCGCTGACGGCCGTATTTTTTTATCAGGGAGTAAGAGACCCGGACTTGTCTTATAATCTGACGTTTATCGCGTTTCTGATAACCACTTGGTGGCTTAGTTTAATGGCGGGCGCGGCGGCGACCGGTTTAGGAATTCTTATTCTGCCGGAGGCGGCGATAATTATAGGTTTGCGTCATATGATGTGGCTGAAGAAGGCGCTTTGGCACCGGTTTTTGTCGGCGTTGGTTTGGCTGACATTTTTAACGACATTTTTCTGGCTGACGTCTTTTGTAAACCAGGTTTGGTATGGATTTATAATGCTGGCGGCAGTGGCTTACTTTCTATCAAGAGATTTAATGAGAGTGGCGATAGGGAGGGAGCAGGAGAAATTTTTAGCAGGAGTTACGACTTTTGTTTTGGTTGAGGCGGCGTGGGCGGTTTTTATGCTGCCGATTGAGCCAATCAATAAGGGGGTGTTGATGCTGTTGGTGTCTTTAATGGCGCAGGAGTATTTGATAAGGAGCGAGACCGGAAGGAAAGCGACGCCTGTTTTTTACCTGACAATGAGTTCTGTTTTTGTGGCGTTGTTTCTGGCCATTCTTTTTGTTTCCAGTTGGACGATATAGAGATAGTGAATATCGAATTCGGAAGGGGTAGGACTTGATTGTTGGATTGCCGATGATGTATTATTGGTTCAATGGTTCCGAATGAGTTAAAAGAGGAGGTTAATTCTTTAAGTTTGGCAATATTTAAAGTTGCCGAATCGGTTGATAATAGTTATTTAAGGGAGAGAATTGAAGTTAGGGTAGTTGACCTTATAGAGGCGTATTTTGGCAATAATGATGATTTGTTAGTTTGTAATTCGGCAATTTTAAGAAGTTTGGTGTCTTTGGCGTCTAAACTTGGTTTTATTTCCGAACAGAATAGAAGAGTGATTGCCGATAAGCTTTATGATTTTGAATATATTGCCGATTCTAAGGAAGCGGGGGAGGTAGACGCGGAAAGTATAATAAATAGCCGTAACAAGGAAAATGAAGAGGGGATGGATATAAAAGAGGTAATTGAAAATAAAGAGGAAGAAATGATGCCGGTTTTTAGTGGTGATGTTAGTTTAAGCAGTGACGAGTTTAGTATTGAGGATAAGGAAAAGTTTATTGGAAGTGAGGCGGAAGATGAATTGCCGAACTTAGAATCCGGCAATGTTAGTTCGGAAGATAATAGTGTTACTACTCGGGGAGATCAGAAGAGCGCGCGTTCTAAGGCCGATGAGAGGAAGGAGAAGATGTTAGAAACCGTGAGGCGAGAGGGGATATGTTTTTTGAGGGATTTAGTGGCGGTTTTTCCTAACTGCAGTGAGAGAACATTAAGGTATGATTTAGAGAAGCTGATTGCCGAGGGAAGGGTGGAAAAGATAGGAAGCAGCGGTCCGGGGACGTTTTATCGCAGTAAGGGAGAGTAGGGGGGAAGGGTGGAAGTATTAAGTATGGGGG
>CAYIDJ010000021.1:0-7030 GCA_964362215.1 uncultured Candidatus Saccharibacteria bacterium | reverse complement strand
CAAAAACTGGTCTAAGGTGTGCGTCTCCTCCCCAATCTCCTCACCAGCTTTTAAGGCCATCACCACCAGCTGGCTATTCTCCGCCGTATAAAGCACTCGCCGGAAATCCTCATTCTCCAGCGTCTTTTTTTCAATATTATCCACATAACCTTTCATATAAAACATTATACCACCGCCCTCTCAAATAAAAACCGCCAGCTTCCACTGACGGCCACAATTTATCCTGTACTACTAATCGTAATCATCTTCCTGTTCCCTCTCCTTTTCATATAATTTCACCATCTCGTACTTGAAAAAAGAAATAGCAACCAAAACCAACAAAACAACTAGAATACCGACCAGCCACCGCCAATCAGAGAATACTGACGTCAATTTCCAATCCATTAAACTCACCTCCCTTTTTTCTCCTCTTCCTCAATTAGCTTTCCCGTAGACCAAGAAAGCCAAATATACAATGCTGAAAAAAGCAAAATATCAACCGCGCCAATCACACACCAAGCTGTTCCCATTTCTCTCACCTCCTTTTATTTATCAGTATCCGTTTCTGATTCTACGAATATAAAACATAATTCTCTCTCTATTTAAACTCGCCACTACCGTCGCTAAAAATCCAATCGGCTCTTTAATCGCGGCCGTAAAATTCGCCCTTATCTCACTTCCTAAAACTCCCCACCATTCCCAAATGTCAGTCAAATGGTAAAGCTCGTACTGTATGATAAATCTCTTTATCCGCGGCGGTAGGTCATCTCTGACCATCGCGTAACAACTTCCCCTCTCTCCCACCTGCCCTATCGCTTTTCCAAACATCGGTGTTAACTCTCCCCTCGGCACAAATATTATCTTTAGTGTAAACCCCTTATATTTATGATATTCAACTCTCTCCATCTCGCCTCACCTCCATATAAAATTTTCAACCTTTATCTAAATCAAAACTATCATCCTTCACTACCTCTGTCAAATAAAAAATCCCCTCCTACTTGCTCGCTAAGCTTTCGGAGGGGGCCGTTCGCCTTTTGACCTTCGCCCCGAGGTATAAAGGCGAAAAACTATCTCGGGACTATCTCTGTTGTCTTCCCCGGAAAGCCGAGAAACGCTTTTTCCGGAGGAGGGCCATGAATCACACCATACTTGCCATCGGCCCAATAGCAAGCAGTTATCGGTATTATAGCACCCCTTCACAACAAAGTCAAACTCAACAATCTACCACCATCACAACAAGAAAGAACTTCCTAAACACGCCGTTCGGCGTCTCTAACTGAAGAAGAAACTCTACTGTCAAATAACATAAATAAAAAAAGAAAAGATACACCAAAATTTAAGACACTTAAAGCTAATATGTCTCCGGCACTCTCAATTAACAACACAGATACTATCTTTTCCAACGATAGTATCCCACAAACAACAGATCCAAACACTACCAACCCTATAAATCCTATTAGAGCTGATAGAATCATCATAATCCACTGAAAACAATTCATTTTATATCTCCTCTCTTTGAAATTTTAGTACTATCTTAATTATATAACCCTTCTCTACTTTTTGTCAACCTACTACCCCCGTCAATTTCACCCTCAATCTTATACCACAGACGATCGTCAATATATAAGCACATAAAACAAACACAAAAACTATTCTAATGTTCGGGCGTAACATTAGAATAGTTTTACCGCCAAAAAGACCGCGTTAACTTATCTCCCTAAGAATTCACTCAAACCCCTAAGCAACACGCTCAAACTACTCAAAACCGAGGCCAACTCATTCTCCCCTTCCGCCAAAGCCGCCCCTCCGCCAATCGTTAAAGTTTTGTTCTCAAAGTTAGCCGGTAAGGCCCCGTCATTTAACCTGGACCTGCTGCTGTCAAAATTTAAACCAATTGAACTTGTCCCTGGAGGCACCGTCACTCTGAATTTAAGCATGTTAGTTGAACCGGAAAAAACATAGATTACTGCCCAGTTGGCCAAAAATCCATTAGTGTAAAGACCCTCGTTCTCTGCTCCCATTCCCGATCCTATATTATACCGTTCTATAGATCCAATTTTATATTGCGCCGGACTGGCTACCTGTATTCCCACGCGGTACCCCAACATTCCCGTCACATTCTCAATCGCCAGCGTTACTTCCGCTTCCGTCGTCGTCCCGTTCACAAAATTCGCGCTGGCAAAATACACTCTCGGCAAACTGGCGCTACTCGTCGAAGAAGTAGGAGAAGTAGAAGTGGTAGCCGCTGTCTCGCTCGCTGTTGATGAAGTGGAAGAAGTTGAAGTAGCCGAAGAAGCGGTCTCGGTAGACGCGGAAGAAGCAGTAGATTGCGTATTGGTAGTAGTAGTAACTGATTGACTAGCAGAAGATGGCGATGTTGTCGTCTGACCTGATGTTGATGAAACACTTCCCGTTGAAGCTCCCGATGGTTGACTACTAACAGAAACATTAGCGGTACTACTAGTAGACGCCGCGGATGAACCTTGAGTTAAACCTCCTCCGCTTACTGTTGTATTTTGATTAGCGACCGGCGCTGTACTTACAGTTGAAGTAGCATTTCCGGTAGTGGAAGTAGCGTTTTGAGTAACCACTAAAGCCGAACTTCCAGCTACTGCCGCCAAACCACTGCCGGATAAACTATTTGCGCCATCCTGCGTTTCTACAACACTGATGTTGCTCACCCCGCTACTCAAACCGGTACTGCTAACACTCCCGCTCGTAACCGGCTGGGAAACTACTGCCGCTACTTCCCTTGTCTTTGGCCCAAAAACTCCGTATCCGGTCGTAGCCGCGTCTCCTCCACCAACTACTCCATTCTTTTCTTGAAAATTTTGCACCGCCTTCTCGGTCAAAGGACCGAAATACCCCGTCACTAAACCTTCCGGATAAATCTCTGGTTGAGCCGCTAAAAATTCCTGCAAAGCAGCTACATCCTCCCCGCTCATACCAACACTTAATGTTCTCTCAAAAACAGGCGTTGCTTGTGGCTCACTAATAGCCGTCTCTACTCCTGATTGTCCATTAACCGCTCCGACTTCTGCTTGTAAACTACTAACCAACTGCGTCAGTTGGTCTATTTGCGCCTGTAAAGCCGCTAGTGTTTCATCCGCCGTCGTCCCCGTCTCTTGCGCCATCGCCACCCCCGTCCCCACCACCCCCAAATACAAAACTACCGCCAAAAGTAATAATTTTTTACTCATAATTTAATTTTAATTCCTCCCTCGCCCCTTTTTATTTTCTATCTTTAATTTTAATGTTTGATTTCTAATTATTTACGAAGAATACACGGCCGTGTATTCTTCGTAATTTATTGTATCTTGTTTCTTATGCCTTTCTCCTTCATATTGCCATTAAAAACGCGCCTGCCGCCACCATTACCGCCCCCGTCACCTTTCCCCACGTTACCGCCTCGCTTAAAAACAGCGCCGCTAAAATAAAAGCGAATACCACGCTCGTCCGGTCAATCGCCACCACTCCCGTTACCGTTCCCAACTTAATAGCTAAAAAATAAAACAGCCAAGATAAAGCTCCAGCCACCCCTGACAAAACTATAAAAAATATCGCCTTATTGCCTAAAGTATTTAAAAAATCAAACTTCCCTAAAGAAAAAGATACTACCACCAAAAAAACCGCCATCACTATCGCTCTCACCGTTGTCGCTAAAGTGGAATCAATTCCCGCAAGCCCTATCTTTCCAAAGATGGCCACCAGCGCCGCAAACACGGCGGACAAAAGCGCGTAAACATAAACAATCCAACTCATAGCTTAATTTTTTACTTTTGAATCTGCTTCCAGAGCCAGATGCCGAGAAGAATCAGGTCAACCAACACCACCCACATCACTATGCTGGCGCCCCCAAACCCTCCCATCATTGTTAAACCGCTGTATCCCATATCTCATTATTATACTACACTCCACCCCACCCCCTGGGTATAACTATCACCCATCCCCACAAAAAACTATTCCAATGTTCGGGCGTAACATTGGAATAGTTTTACCGCTAAAAATAACCTCCTCTTTTATTTATCTTCCAAAAAATCCAAAAGTAAAAACCGCGATTAGAAAAACCACCATCCACCCCGCCGTGTAGAAAAAGGCCGCCAGCGCCTCTCTCTTCTTCCCGCCGAAATAAAGCCACGTCGGCCTCCCTAAAACCATCGCTGACGTTAACAAAGCTGACACCACAAAAAGCGATAGTCCCATAATCGGCGCCCAAAGACCATCTTCCTTTCCAAACCAATTACTCGCGTTACTTAAAAACCAGGCGATTAATATTATATAAGCAAATGTCCCCGCCGCCGAAATCAAGCTTAAATAAAAGTTTTTCATTACCTTAAAATACAGTCCCGTCTCAATCTATCTTCCAAACCAACCCCCGGGGGGATTCCTCCCGGGCGAAAACTATTTTCCTACTCCATCCCCTTCTTTTTTCTTTTTTCCTCGTTCTCGTCAAGAATCATCTTGCGAATACGAACACTCTTTGGCGTCACCTCTACCAATTCGTCATCTCCAATGTATTCCAACGCGTCCTCCAATCCCATCAAGCGAGGCGTGTTAAAATGCTCGGATGTGCCGTCCCCTTTTGACCGCATGTTGGAAAGCTGTTTTTCTTTGCAAACATTAACTCCAATGTCCTGGCTCCGGCTGTTTTGCCCGACCACCTGCCCCTTATAAACTCCCACCCCCGGCCCCACAAACAAAATTCCCCGTCCCTGGGCGTTCAGCAGTCCGTACAAGCGTGTCGTCCCCGACTCGTGCGCCACCAGCGAGCCGTGCTCGCGTTCGCTCTTCTTGTCGCTCTCTAGGCGGTATTCGTCAAAAAGTGTATTCATAATCCCCAGCCCCTTCGTCTCCGTCAAAAACTCGTTGCGAAATCCCAAAATCTCGGCTGTCGGCACGCTAAACTCAAACGACGTCGTCCCATTCTGTGTCTGCATGTTTAAAAGCTGCCCGCGCCGCCTGCCAAACTGTTGGATAACCACGCCCGCGTAAGCATCCGGCACGTCAACAAAAGCCAGTTCATACGGTTCCATCTTCTGCCCATTAATTTCTTTTTCAATAATCTGCGGCCGCGCCACCTGGAACTCATATCCCTCCCGCCGCATCCGCTCAATCAAAATAGCCAAATGCAGCTCCCCGCGGCCGGAAACAATCCAGCCGTTATTAGGAATGTCTTCCACCTGCAAAGCCATGTCCGTCTCTAATTCTCTGTAAAGGCGTTCTCTAATCTGCCGTGACGTGCTAAACTGTCCCTCTTTCCCCGCTAACGGCGAGGAGTTGATGGAAAACGTCATCTTTACCGTCGGCTCGTCTATTTTTAAAAGCGGCAAGGCCACCGGATTTTCCGCGTCCGCGATCGTCTCCCCGATATTTATATCCGGAATTCCGGCCACTGCCGCGATGTCTCCGGCGGCGACTTCTTCCACGTCAACTCTCTCCACTCCCACAAAATTCATCACCGCCGTCAAACGGTATTTCTTAATCTCTCCCGCCCGGTTAATGTGTGCCACCTCGTCCCCGGCGCGCAAAACTCCATTCTGAACTAGGCCCACGGCAATCCGCCCGCGGAAACTGTCCCCGGTAACTGTCGTCGCCAGCATCGCCAGCGGCGCCTTCGGGTCAGCCGTCGGCGCCGGAACATATTTTTCAATCGCCTCAAAAACCGGCATGATGTCCGTCATCTGGCCAAGCTCGGGCAAAACGCCGGCCTTACCCTGCTTGGCGGAAACATAAAGCACCGGGAAGTCAGCTGTTGAATCGTCCGCCCCCAGCTCCAAAAACAGCTCCAGTGTCTTATTTAAAACAAAACCGGGCCGCGCGTCCGGCTTGTCAATCTTGTTTATGACCACAATAATCTTGTGCTTCATTTCCAATGCCTTTTTCAAAACAAATCTGGTTTGCGGCATCGGCCCCTCCTTGGCGTCAATCAACAACAAACATCCGTCCGCCATCTTCAAAACACGTTCCACCTCTCCGCCAAAATCGGCGTGCCCGGGCGTGTCAATAATGTTTATTTTGATTCCCTTCCACTGGATCGAAGCGTTTTTGGAAAAAATCGTAATTCCCCTCTCGCGCTCCAACTCGTTGCTGTCCATAATTAAATCTTTCTGGGATATTTCCTTGCTCAAATGCGTTTTTGACTGGCGCAACAAAGCATCCACCAATGTGGTCTTACCGTGGTCAACGTGCGCGATAATCGCGATATTTCTAATAGGAATCATCTGCTTTTACCAATAAAAAATCCGAAGCTTTTGTCGGACAACTTTTCTTGGCTCATTATACCAAAAAACCCAAATCAAGTCAAAAACTCATTCTAATGTTCTTGAGAACATTAGAATACTGGAATGAAAACTCCATCAACCTCACCCTCCTGTCATTTCACCCCGACCTTTCCCAAGCGTCGGGGTCCCGCACCTCCCCTCTGTCATTCCCGCGAAGGCGGGAATCCAGTCCCCTCTGCCTGCCCCGTAGAATTATTCCTATAATTCTACGGGGTCATTCTGATCCACCCTTAGCGAAAACAAAAACCCGGAATCTCTTCCGAGCCAAAATAATTTCTACCCTTATTTCTTCGCCTTTTTGGAAACTTTTTTCGCTACTTTCTTTTCTTCAACCGCTACCGGCTCCGCTTCCATTATGGACTCCACCGCTTTAATCAGCCGGTCCATTTTCCCGTTCAATAATTCCAGCTGTTTCTTTATCTCACCATTGTCATTACTGCCCTTTTCAGCACCACTGGAAAAATCAGCTCTGGTCGGAGCCCTATAATCATCAAAACTTTTTTTCTGAAATCTATCTCCTCCTCTGTTGCTTCCGGCTCCCTTTATCTCTCCGAAACAATCACTGCAATATACCGGCTTTTCTCCGGTCGGACGGAAAGGCACCTCGCAATCTTTCCCGCACTGGCTGCAAACCGCCTTGTGCATAGTAACCGGACCGCGGCCTCTGCCATCAGAATCGCCTCGTCCCCCTCTTGAAAAATTGGGTTGTCCGCCGCCATTCCTTCTTGAAAAACCACCGCCCCCACCCCCTCTGTTCCCCCCAAACCGCC
>CAYIDJ010000020.1:0-7608 GCA_964362215.1 uncultured Candidatus Saccharibacteria bacterium | reverse complement strand
AAGCGGCGCAGTCAATTTTATTCATTGATGAGATTGACGCTATCGGCAGCCAGCGGGGGGCGGGGTTGGGGGGCGGACATGACGAGCGGGAACAGACCTTAAATCAGATTTTGACGGAGATGGACGGTTTTGACCGCGACACCAGGGTGATAGTGTTGGCGGCAACTAACCGGCCGGATATATTAGACCCGGCGCTACTGCGGCCCGGAAGGTTTGACCGGCGGGTGATGCTGGATATTCCGGATATAAAGGAGAGGGAGGATATTTTAAGATTACACGCGAAAGATAAGGCGATAGGAAAGGAGGTGGACTTAAACAAAGTGGCGGTGCGGACACCGGGGTTTACGGGGGCGGATCTGGCAAATTTAATGAACGAGGCGGCGATTTTGGCGGCTAGAAACGGAAAGAAGCAGATAAGCCAGCAGGATGTTTACGATTCGGTGGAGAAGGTGATGATGGGGCCGGAGAGGAAAAGCCGCGTAATTTCGGAACGAGAGAGGAAAATTACCGCTTATCACGAGGCGGGGCACGCGGTGGTGGCGGCTAATTTGAAGGGAGCCGACCCGGTGCATAAGGTATCAATCGTGTCGCGGGGATTAGTCGGCGGCTATACGTTAAAACTGCCGCTGGAGGACAGGCGCATCAAGAGCAAGACGCAGTTTTTGGCGGATTTAGCAACGCTCTTGGGCGGGTACGCGGCGGAGGAGATGGTGTTTAAGGAGACATCCACAGGGCCGTCCAACGATTTGAAGGTAGCCTACGAGATAGCGCGGCAGTTGGTTACTAAGTTCGGGATGAGCGAGCGGGTGGGGCCGGTGGCATTCAGCGAGAACGAGGAGATGGTGTTTTTAGGAAGAGAGTTAACAACCGAGAAGACGTATTCAGAGGAGACGGCACGAATGATTGACGAGGAGGTGAAGCGGTATTTGACGGAAGCGGAGCGGCAGGCAAAAGGGATTTTGAATAAAAATAAAAAAGTGTTGAGGGCGGTGGCGGAGGCGTTGCTGGAAAAAGAAGTACTGGAGCAGGAGGAGTTTGAGGAAATAATCAAAAAGGAAACAGTGACTAGTAAATAGTAACTAGGGATTAAAGGATTATTAAAATCCCCCGAGAGGGGGATTTTGTATAAAAAAAGCCCCGAGTGGTGTGTGCCACTGGGGCGGGGGTGATGCGAATGAGAAATTAGCGGGCGACGGGGATTAATGTTTCGCCCTTGTCGCTCATCGGGTTGGGATTGACCCAGACCTTCTTGAGTGAGCCGTCCACATGATAGACGGCGGCAAGACCGAACGATCCGTCTTGACGCTTACCGGGATGATTTTCAAATACCCCGAAGCGCAGACCCGCGAGCGCGGCCACGATGTAATGCGGCGCACCGGCGACGGCGTAGACGAAGCTGTCAGCATGGTTGCGGATGTAATCCGCGAGCCCGGTGGTGTTTTCGAATACGACCGGATCTTTCACCACTTCCGCGTCCTCGCCGTGGAGCGAGTGGATTGCTGACACTTGCGCCGGCGACAAATCATGACGAGATAGCCAGAAAATTTTCATGGTATTCTCCTTTTTTGCTCGTGGCTTGTGGCCGTGAGCGTGAAATTTGGTTTTCAATGTACATGGATAGTATAGTATATTTTTATAGTAATGTCAAACTATTTTATTTAATAAGAGTAAAAATGGTGTCCTAAACAGTTTAGAGGTGGTTTTGAAAAATCGTTTCTAAACTGTTTAGGAATGGTCGCTAAGCGGTAGCGGGTCCTCCCGTTTCCCCAACGAAGAGGGAATTGATGACCATCCCGACTTCGGTCGGGAAAAACAAAAAAAGCTCTCTAAGAGGGAGCGGGAGGAAAAAAGATGGATGATCTCGCCATTATTTGCACGTACAGGCTGCAGATGGATGCAGGCTACGGCTCACGTAACCTGCAGTTTGTCTGCCGGCAGTATATGCCGACCTCGGAAGTCGGCATAGAAGTATACGTTTGCGCCGCCGTCACTCGGGAGGAGGCAGCGGCGGAAGCGGGGGGGCACTTTGGGGTGCCCGTGGACAAAATACTTGTGGAAACCAACATTGTCGGTTTTGACAAGTATGACTGGCTGTTTTTGTAGGGCCGGACATCCTCACGGAGAGGGGTGTAAAATTTTCTCCGTAGTTCCGCAAGAGCGGCCAAGAAGTAGGCGCGCGGAGACGGCGGAAATTGGCTCCGATTTACAAATCGGAGCGACGGCGAAAATGCTTAGCGCTATCGCCGGAGGGGTTGGGGAGAGCGTAAAATTACGCTCTCTTTTTTTATTTGTAATAACAGACAGCACACGTTAGAAATTGATGGGATGGATTCCAGCTTCCGCTGGAATGGCAGATAGTGCGCGCGCTAGGATTCGAACCTAGGACCGCGGAGGTATAAGCTCCGTGCTCTAACCAGCTGAGCTACGCGCGCAATAGTATTTTTATACCCTAAAAATATGATTTTAGCAATTGACTTGCAAAAAAGAATGGGGTTGTTATAATAGAGGCAGAACAAAGGTAATGTATAAAGAGAAGCCGGGCGGTGCTTGCCAAAACTTCTACTTCTAACCGACACGGCCGCGCGTAAGGTTGGAAGTGGGACGATGGCTTTCAAAATTATCGTTTTTCTCCTTTCTCAACACGCCGCCCGGCGGAAAACTCCGTCCCCCATTTTGAATAAAGATGGGGGTTTTATTTTAAAAAAATGACAATACAGAATGGATTATCGGCTTAGAGCGGCTTATACTAAAGGCGATTATGTTTCATTATATAGAGGGAGAATTAAGCGAGGGCGAGGGCGGATTCGCGGTAGTGGACGCGGGAGGGGTGGGTTACAAGATATACACCTCGGAGGCGTCAAGAGAAAAAGCGGGGAAGGCGGGCGGGATAGTCAGATTTTACACCTACTTACACGTGCGGGAGGAGGCGATGGATTTGTACGGATTTATTTCGCGGTTTGAACTGACTTTGTTTAAAAAATTGATTGGAGTGTCGGGAGTAGGGCCTAAAACAGGCATAGCGATTTTGAATGTGGCGGGAGCGGAGGAGCTGGCGGCGGCAATTAACGGAGGCAAACCGGAACTTTTGACGAGGGTATCGGGAATAGGAAAGAGGACAGCGGAGAGAGTAGTACTGGAATTGAAAGACAAGATAGAGCCGCCAGCAGGAGATGTAGTGGGGATAGAAAGAATGGAGTCAGAGCAGACGATAATAGAGACGTTGACCTCGCTCGGGTACACGCGCGGAGAGGCAAGAGAGGCGTTGGAGAAAGTAAACAAGGAGACGACGGAGTTTGAGGAGAGGTTAAAGGAGGCGCTGAAGGGATTAGGAAGGTCAAACTCTAAACTCTAAATTCTAAATAATATTAAAATTCAAAATTATAATTTACAAACTTTAGGACTGGGTTCCCGCTGTCGCGGGAATGACAGAGAAAGGGAAAATGAAATTTTTGAAGAATATATATCATTACCTGTGGGCGGGAGGGGCGGCGATGTGGTACCGGTGGCCGAGCCGGAAGATGCGCGTGATTGGAATAACGGGAACGAAGGGAAAAACGACGACGACACATTTAATTCACTATTTACTTAATGCTAGCGGGCGACAAGCGGCGATGTTGTCATCGGTGGCGATAGCATACGGTGAAGAACTATCCCCTAACCTGACGGGAAACACGATGCCGGGGAGGTTTTTTATTCAGAGATTTTTACGGCAGGCAGTTGAGGCGAGATGCGAGTACGCGGTGGTGGAGGTAACCAGCCAAGGAATAGAGCAGAGTCGGCACCGGTTTATAAGATGGTGGGCGGCGGCGTTTTTGAATTTACATCCAGAGCATATTGAGGCGCATGGAAGTTTTGAAAAATATCGGGAGGCGAAGGTAAATTTTTTCCGATATGTTTTCCGCACCAACCGAGAGGCGCATTTTTTTGTAAACCGCGAGGACGAAAGTAGTGGGTATTTTGAGGAAGTGGTGGCGGGGCAAGATACACACCGATACGCGGCGGATGATATTCAGTTTGAGTTGTCGCCGTATTTAGCGGGCATCAATAAGCCAAACGCGGCGTTGGCGGCGGAGATAGCCAAGGCGGCGGGGATGTCGGCAGAGGAGATAATTGTAGGAATGAGAAGTTTTACGGGGGTGCCAGGGCGGATGGAGATAGTACAGAGAGAGCCGTTCGCGGTTGTTATTGATTACGCTTACACGCCGGAGTCGGCGCGGCTGGCTTACCGAGAGATTAAGGCGTTGACGGGGGTGGGGGGGAAGATAATTACCGTCTTCGGGTCGGCAGGGGGAGGGAGAGACAAGTGGAAGCGGCCAGAATTGGGACGGATAGCGGATGAGCATTGTGGGAAAATAATATTGACGACGGAGGAGCCATATAACGAGAAACCGGAAGATATTATGGAAGATATCGCGAAAGGGGTGGCAAATAAAGAAAAAGTGGAGATGATAGTTGACCGGAGAGAGGCAATAAAGAAAGCGGTGGCGGAGGCGCGGGAGGGAGACGTGGTGGCGTTGATGGGAAAGGGAGCGGAGCCGTATATACATTTAGGGAAAAAGAAAATGCCGTGGAATGAGAGACAGATAACGGAGGAAATAATGGCAGAAATAAAAAACTCCCGCGGGGCGGGAGAGTGAGACGAGAGAAAATGTTATTACTCGCCGGGGAGGCGAAGATGTTTTGGATAACGGCGGAGGTGGCGGGTTTTGGATTTTTCCGCTTCTAAAATAATGAGGCAGAAAAGACCAAAAATAGCGAGAGGGATGCCTATAACTAGAAATTTCCATAGACCGGAAATAATAAAGTTATAGGCGAGAACAAAGCCGGCGAGAATTAGAATTATACAAAAAAATTGCTCGGTGGACTTAGTGAATGAGGTGCTGCCGTTCATGGGCGATTTTTTCCTTTCTTATTTTTCTGTCTTTTTCCTCTTCTTCTTCTTGTTGTGACAGAGAATCAAAATTCACTTCTCTAACAAGGAGACGAAGATGCTCCGTTGCTAGATATAGACGAATTACCTCTCTGTTATTTTCTATTTCAGAGAGAGAAGGATGAAAAATGCGGCTGCATTCAGTACAGAAACCTTGAGCGTCCTCTCGGGACGTTAAGCTATCACACCAAGGACATCTCATGGGATTGCCTCCAATAATAGATTTTCAAAATGACGCTGATGGTATTATAACACGATAATTATAGAAAAGCAAATTATAAACTGGATTATCCAGTCAAGCTGGATAATGACAGAGGGGGCGGAGTATAAGGGGACAGACAGAGGAGAGAGATTCTTCACCCGACTAAGGTCGGGGTTCAGAATGACGGGAGGAATAACAGAAAGAGAATAATAAAAGCAGTGATATAATTGAAAGATATATGCTATCCCCTATCCGAGGTTTTTTACGGTCGCGGGTTTACACACATAAGATACTACCGGCGGCGCTGTTATCCGGAACGATTATCGGCGCCGGGGTTTTTTCTCTGCCGTTTATTTTTGAGCGGGCGGGGTGGGTCGCGGGGGCGTTTTATTTAGTCGCGGGAACGGCGGTTTTTTATTATATCCATGTGATGTACGCGGATATAATTTTGCGGAGCGGAGAGAGTTTTAAGTTTGTGGGATACGCCCGGCAGTATTTGGGAGAAGCGGCGTTTTGGATATCAATCTTAGTAACAGTTATCGGAGCGCTGCTAACGCTGACGGCCTATCTGGTGCTGGCCAACAAGTTTTTTGAAATAATTTTTCCGGGAGTGCCAATGATTAACGGAAGTCTGTCGCTGTTTTGGCTGATAAGTTCTATAACTATTTTTATTTCCGTCAAAAGAATGGCGCGGCTGGAATTTTTAATCACGGGAGGAATGATAGCGATAATTTTTTTGATTTTTCTTTTCGGACTATTTGGCAATCCGGAGCGAATCACGGAGATGGCGACAATAAATTGGGGATGGTGGTGGCTGCCTTTCGGCCCGGTTTTGTTTTCCATATCGGGAAGATCGGCGGTGCCGGCGGTGATTGAATATTTTGAAGAAAACCGGATTCCGTTTGACCAGTTTAAGAAAGTGATATTTTGGGGAACGACGGTACCGGCGATAGTGTACGGGATTTTTGTAGTCGGCGTCATTGGTATTGCCAGTATTATAACGGAGAACTCAATCGCGGTGTTTAAGTCACTGCCGTCTGTATTTCCGGCGGCGGTGGGGGTCTTAGGACTGCTATCGCTGTGGTCGTCATATATTGTTATCGGCATGAGTGTGGACGAGATTTTACGGATAGACCTTAAAATACCGAAAATAATGGCGCGGCTGGCGGTGGTGGTTGTACCGGTACTTTTTATTTACGCCGGATTTAACGATTTTATAAAGCTAATTGCGCTGGCGGGCGGGATATTTTTGGCATTGGAGGGAATAATCGTGACGGCGATGTGGCAGAAGGTGGAGGTGTTGGGGTTGCCGCGGTTTTTGTTTATTTTAAGGCCAGTGCCGCGGATAATCCCCTATTTGCTGTTGGCGGTGTTTTTGGTAGGGGTGATATATACGGCGGGGTTCTAGAATTTGCTCCATTAGGCAGAGCAAATAAACTCTAAACCCTAAACTCTAAATTCTAAACAATATCAAAACTCAAAATTATAAATAATAAAATGGAGATAAAAAATGAAGAATGGAAAAGGCAGCAAAGATAATTTTCTATTTTTTGGTTTTGAGTATTCCGGTTTCCAGCCGGATTATTTGGCAGCAGTTTACGCCGGGGTTTTTTGAGTACACGACGATTTTTTTAACTTTAGCAGAGGTGGCGGCGGTGATACTTTTGGCGGCGGGGTGGTTTAAGAGAAAAGAGATATTGAGATTTTTTTGGTTGGAGTGGGGGCGAGAAAAGTGGTTGGTGGTAATATTTTTTGCGGCAGGCGCGGCGGCGGTTATGTTCGCGCCAATAAAGGGGTTGGCGGTTTATGGAGTGATAAAAATGGCGGCGCTAATTGGGCTGGCGATAGTGACGGCGGTTTTAGTAAGGGCGGGGGTAGTAAGGGTTAAGGAGGTGTTGGGGGTGTGGGCGGGAGCGGCGGTGGCAGAGGCGGTGATAGTAATCGCGCAATTTAGGGTGCAGGGCGGGGTAGATTTGTCGTTTTTAGGCGAGCCAAACTTGAGAGCGGCGGGAATAAGCAAAATCGCGGCGGGAGGAGAGATGATACTGCGGGCGTATGGAACATTTTTACATCCAAATATATTGGCGGCGTTTTTGGCGGCGGGAGTAGTGGTGATGGTGGCGGCGTTGGCGGGCGCGAAAAGAGCGCGAGAAAGATACGGGTTAGTGGTTTTACTTTATATAACAATACTGGCGCTTCTGGTGACTTTCTCACGGACTGGATGGGTGGCGGCGGGGGCGGGGGCGGCGGCGGCGCTGGTGCTCGCGGCCAGATTTGTGGAGAAAAGAAGGATTATGTTCGTGGTGGCGGTGGTGGTGATGACGGTTGCGGCGGCGGCGTGGCCGGTGAAGACATTTATACTGCCGAGAGCGATAGTGTCGCGCAACGAACCGGCGGTGACGGCCCGTTTAGCGTACGCGGAAATGGCCGTGGAAATTGTTAAGAAATATCCGTTGGGGGTGGGAATTGGAAACCA
>CAYIDJ010000019.1:0-8106 GCA_964362215.1 uncultured Candidatus Saccharibacteria bacterium | reverse complement strand
TCGGCACCTCGATGTCGGCTCATCTTAGCGCGGGGCTGGAGAAGGTCCCAAGCGTTTGGCTGTTCGCCAATTAAAAAGGTACGCGAGCTGGGTTCAGACCGTTCAGGAGCGATAGCCCGCCATTTAGCGGATTGGCTTTTGAACAGTCTGAGCCCGAAGATTGAAGACATCACATCACGGCGGCCATAAGGAGCAATCCTTATGAGTCAAGCTAACTAATATCGGTGAAATCCTAACCCACTTAGGACAACTCCGAGGGAAATATATAAATTATCTAAATATATATATGCCCGTAGAGACTAAACGTTAGCCACCCTTGCAACGCAAGTTTGAGGGTTGAATATATAGTCCATGCCACTGGTAACAGTTGGAAAAACATGCGTGAGACAGGTTGGTCTCTATCTACTGCAGGCGTTAACACTTGAGGGAAGCTGGCCCTAGTACGAGAGGACCGGGCTGGACGAACCTCTGGTCTATCAGCTTTACCACCAGGTGAATTGCTGAGTAGCTATGTTCGGAAGGGATAACCGCTGAAAGCATCTAAGCGGGAAGCCTCTCCCAAGATTAGGTGTTGCCTGCCTTCTCAGGCAGGCGGGGTCTCGTGGCAGATTACCACGTTGATAGGCTCTAGGTGTAAGCGCGGTAACGCGTTCAGCCGAGGAGTACTAAAGACCCTCTGTCGACCATCTCAACAGTGAGCGGTTTCTGTTTTTGCTTTGTAAAAATAACGGCGGTTTTCATCTGCTGGTGTTTTACTTAGGTGTGATCCACCCGATCCCATTCCGAACTCGGAAGTGAAAGCGCTTAAGCCCGATGATACTCTGAATGCGGGGAAAGTAGGGTACGCCAGTGGTTGAAAGCTGCCGTTTTCATTTTTCCTTAATTGAAAATTGAAAATTGTATAATGTATAATGTATTTATGCGCTCCCGCTTTCTAAAACATTTGATTTATGGCCTTTTTTACATAATTGTTTTCGGATTTTTAGGATACGGCTTTTTTGTTTATTTTTCTCCTCTGCCTTCCTGCGTCGACGGCGTTCAAAATGGGGATGAAACCGGCCTTGACTGCGGCGGCGACTGCCTTCCTTGCGCCGTTAAAGACCTGCGTCCGCTTCGGGTTGTCGGCACTGACCTTCTGCCCGTTACCGCCACCGAATCCACTGCTGTCATTCGGTTAGAAAATCCCAACGTTACTTACGGATCTACCGACTTCTCCTATATTGTCACTGGCCATGATGCCGGCGGTGAAACACGAGTGCTTTTTTCCGGTTCTTCTTTCATCTATCCTGGTGAAATCAAATATATCGTTCTGCCGGCTCTGACCGTTGATCGCTCTATTATTGCCGCCGACACCGTTGTCTCTGTTCTGGCTTGGGCGCCTCGCGGCGACTGGAAACCGGTTTCCATGGAAACGCGCCAGGTCTCTGCTTCCTCTAACGGCCTTTTCACCACTGTTTCCGGAATAGTTAGAAGCAGCGAACCCGTCCTTTTCCCCGAAGTCAACGTTTCCGCTGTCTTTTATAATTCCGACGGCGTTCTCATCGGCGCCTCCCGCACCAGCATCAGCGATCTGAAAAGTTTTGAAGAGCGCCACTTTCAAATCACTCATCCGGCGCTTCCTTTTGACCCCAGCCGCCTCCGCCTCATCATTGATGCCAAGCGTCCCGGTGTTTCCGGTCTCCGCCTGTAAGTCCTTGATATTTTCCTAATTTCCGTTTCCTTAATTTGTCATTTGGTAATTAGTCATTTCTTTGTGATTTATGGTTTCTTCCCCCTCATTCAAACTGCTTCTGCCGGTCTACCTTCTTTCTCTTTTTAGCGGGCTTATTCTCCTTTCTGTCAGTTCGCGCCTTTTCTGGTTTCAACTTCTCTGGGTGGCAGTCGGTACTCTCTTCATCGGCATCGCTTGGCGGCTTGATATTCGCGGTTTGATTAGAAATCGCGGTCTTATCGCTGCCTTGTATCTCATTTCCATTTTATTTTTAGTGGTCACTTTGTTTATGCCGGCTATTCGCGGCATTCACGCCTGGATTCCTTTAGGACCATTTTTTCTTCAGCCGGTGGAAGCCGTCAAAATCACTCTCCTTCTTATGTACGCGTACTTTTTCGCCCGCCGGCACAATTCTCTCGGTAACCCTCTTAATATCGGTATTTCTTTTTTAGTGCTTCTTCTGCCTGTGCTCATTGTCTTAAAACAGCCCGACACCGGCTCCGCTTTGATTTTAATTGGTATGTGGCTTTCCTTCCTTTTTATGAGCGGTTTGCGGCTTCGCCACCTTCTTATTGGCCTTCTCCTTATAATCATTGGCTCTTTCTTTCTTTGGGGGTATCTTGCCGATTACCAGCGGGAGCGTATTTTAGGAACCATTGACCCTAACCGCGATCCTTTAGGCGTTAATTATAATGTCATTCAATCAAAAATCGCCATCGGTTCGGCTGGTTGGTTTGGTAAAGGATTCGGGCAGGGGACTCAAGTTCAGCTTGGCTTCCTGCCTGAAGCTGAAACCGACTTCATCTTTCCCAGCTTCGTTGAAGAATGGGGTTTGCTTGGCGGGTTGGCTATCCTGTTATCTTTCTTCATGCTTTGCCGCGCTATTATTAAAATCGGCGTGGAAGTGGCGGAAAACAATTTTGATCGTTTTGTTTGTTTGGGCGCTATTGTTATTTTCGGCGCCCACTTCATCGTTAACATTGGTTCCGTTACCGGCTTTCTTCCGGTTATCGGTTTACCTTTCCCGTTTTTAAGTTATGGCGGTTCTAATTTATTGACCAACTTCGCGCTGGTAGCTATAATCAATGCTATTGCGGTACGTGCGTGAATACATCACCTTGCCGGTTATCTCCGGCTTGGTGGCCGTTCTCGTCCTCGCGCTGCTTATGGAGTTTGTTTTTTCTTCCGCCGCTGTTCGACCGGAAGAAATAATCATCTCCATTCCCGAGGGCAAGACGGCCAGCGAAATCAATTCTATTCTTCAAGACGCCGGTATTCTTCGCGCTGGCGCCAGTTTATTTTCCGTCAGCCGCGACCTTGAGGGTTACCTCTTTCCCGACACTTATCGTTTTTTTGCCAGCTCTACCGCTTCTGTGGTGGTAGAAAAATTTATCGCCAATTTTAAGGATAAGGGTGAACCGCTCCTCCGTCGGGATGTCCGCAACTTCCAACGCAACCTTATTCTGGCCTCTTTGGTGGAAAAAGAAGTTTTGGGATTTGAAGACCGCAAAATAGTAGCTGGTATTTTGATTAAACGGCTTTCTATTGGCATGCCCTTGCAAGTAGACGCTACTTTGTGCTACATTAAACTGTACGCTAATTCTGACGTTGACCCTAGTGGTAAAAGGTGTTACCCTATAACCAAAGCTGATAAAACTGTTGATTCTTCCTATAACACCTATTTATATAAAGGACTGCCTACCGGTCCGATTGCCAACCCCGGCCAAGAAGCCATCCTGGCTGTTCTGGAAGCGAAAGAAACTCCATATTGGTTCTATTTGAATGATCCCTTAACTGGCCGAACTGTTTTCAGCCGGACTCTTGAAGAGCATAATAGTGCTCGCCGTCTCTATTTAAATTAGTTAAGTGAAGCCAATGGTAAACATAAAGGTCAGCTATATCGTGCTTGCGCGCTAAAGCAAAACCGGCCGCTCTCAAAAGCGGTCATTGCTATCTTGCGCAGTTTTTTGATGCTTTAAAAAATTTACTCTCGCCGACTTCTTGTAATTAAGAATACTGTTCCGGCCGCCTCTTTATTACTTTTTATTTTTTTCTTAACTATTTAAATAATCCATGCCCGCTTTGTCGTCAAAAGTATTTTCTTCCCACACGGCTGATTTTCAAAAACAGCCGCGCTTGGACGAAATTCAAAAACAATCATACGACTGGATGGTTGCCAAGGGTTTACACGAACTTTTCAAAGAGATATCGCCGGTCAGCGACTACACCGGTAAAGAACTTGATTTTTTCTTTGACGACTACTATTTTGACGACCCTAAATACACTGAAGAGCAAGCCCGCTACAAAGATACCACCTATGAAGCGCCTCTTCGCGCTAAACTGCGTCTCGTCAATAAACGCACTAAAACCGAAGACCGCCAAGAGGTCTATTTAGGCGACTTTCCGATTATGACTAACCGCGGCACCTTCATTATCAACGGTGTTGAGCGGGTGGTTGTCTCTCAGCTTGTTCGCTCGCCGGGCGTTTATTTTACCGCCAGTCTCTGGCGTGGCTACAAACTTTTCGGCGCTAAGGTCATACCTAACCGCGGCGCCTGGCTGGAATTTGAAACCGATTCCGCCGGCGTCGTTGCCGTTAAAATAGACCGCAACCGCAAAGTGCCGGTCACCTCTCTACTCCGCATTTTCGGTTTGGAAACCGATGATGCTATCCGCGCCGCTTTCTCTTCTCCGGAGACCGGCCGGTTTATAGAAGCCACTCTTGCCAAGGACGCTGTCCACACCGTCCCCGACTCCTACTTGGAAATATACAAGCGTGTCCGCCCGGGCGACCTGGCCACCGCTGAAAACGCCAAGAACTTGATTGACGGCATCTTCCACCGTGAAGATCGCTACGACCTCTCCGAAGTCGGGCGTTTTAAGGTAAATCAACGCCTCGCTCACTCTGATACGGATAGCCGTCTTTTGGTAAAAGAAGATCTTATCGCCATCATCAAGGAAATTATTCGCTTAAACATTGATCAGTCCGGCGACGGCGACGACATTGACCATCTTGGTAATCGGCGCATTCGTCCTATCGGTGAGCTTTTCCAGCAGCGCTTACGTGTGGGTTTTGCTCGCATGCGCCGCGTTATTCAGGATCGTATGTCCACCTCTGATATTGATACTTTAACCCCCGCCCAACTGATAAACCCCCGTCTGCTTATGGCTATCAGCAAGGAATTTTTCTCCTCCTCCCAACTGTCGCAGTTTATGGATCAGATTAACCCTCTTTCCGAAGTGGAACACAAACGCCGCCTTTCTTCCATGGGCCCTGGTGGCCTCATGCGCGAGCGCGCCGGCTTTGAGGTGCGTGACGTCCACAGTTCCTACTATGGCCGCATCTGTCCGATTGAAACTCCGGAAGGCGCCAACATCGGTCTGGTTAACCACCTGGCCAGCTTCACTCGCCTTAATAGCTTGGGTTTTTTGGAAACCCCTTACTATCGCGTTAACAAGAGCCGCCTTACCGATGAAGTTGTCTGGCTCGACGCTTTTGAAGAAGAGAAATATTGGATTGCCCCGGCTGACGTTCCCATTGCCAAAAACGGTCGTCTGGAAGGAGAACTTGTCAACACTCGCCACCGTGGTGAGCTGGACGCCTGCCGTCCGGAAGAAGTTGATTTTATTGATGTCGCTCCCCACCAGTTTATTTCCATTGCCGCCTCCCTCATTCCTTTTCTGAAACATGACGATGCCAACCGCGCTCTGATGGGTTCAAACATGCAACGGCAGGCGGTTATTCCTCTCATTCCGGAAGCGCCCGTTATCAGTACCGGCGTTGAAGAAATAGTCGCTCGCGATTCCGGATATCTGATAACCGCCTCCGAACCGGGTGAGGTGATGGAAGTGGACTCCGATCACATCTCTGTTAAATATGAAAAATCCGGCCGTCAAAATCACCCTCTTTGGAAATTTAAACGTTCCAACCAATTTGGCTCCATCTCCCAACGGCCGCTTGTTGTCAAAGGCCAGAAAGTTAAAAAAGGAGATATTCTGGCGGATGGACCTTCTATGGAAAAAGGCGTCCTGGCCTTGGGACAGAACTTGCTGGTCGCTTTTCTTTCATTTGACGGCGCCAATTTTGAAGACGCCATTGTCATCTCCGAACGTGTTGTTGTCCGCGATGTTTTTTCTTCCATCCATATTGAAAACTTTTACTGTGATGTCCGTGACACTAAACTCGGGCCTGAAGTTACCACCCCCGACATTCCTAACGTTTCCGAAGAAAAGTTAAAAAACCTGGACGAAGAAGGGGTTGTCAGAATCGGCGCCGAAGTGGACGCGGGCGATATTTTAGTCGGCAAAATTTCACCTAAAGGTGAGGCGGAGCTTACTTCTGAAGAACGTCTCTTGCGCGCCATTTTCGGCGAGAAAGCCCGTGACGTCAAAGACACCTCCTTGACTCTTCCCCATGGCAAGTATGGCCGCATTATCGGCATCAAAGTTTTCTCCCGTGAACACGGTGACGACCTGGAACCGGGCGTCATTAAGCGCATTCAGGTGGAAGTCGCCCAGATTCGCAAAGTCAAAGTGGGGGATAAGTTGGCCGGCCGCCACGGCAATAAAGGCGTTATCTCCCAAATCCGCGCTGTTGAAGATATGCCTTATCTTTCCGACGGCACGCCCGTTGATATTGTCTTAAACCCCTTGGGTGTCGTTTCCCGTATGAACTTGGGGCAAATCTTGGAAACTCACCTGGGCTGGGCGGCTCATACCTTGGGATACAGGGCCATCACTCCACCTCTCTCCGGCGCCACCGAAAAAGATATTCGCGCCGAGCTGGCCAGCGCCGGTCTTCCCGCCAGCGGTAAAACTAAACTCCGCGACGGCCGTACCGGCGAAGAGTTTGACCACGAAGTTACTATCGGTGTCATCTATATGATGAAATTAAACCATCTAGTTGAAGACAAAATTCATACTCGCTCCATTGGTCCTTATTCTCTTATTACCCAGCAGCCTCTTGGCGGTAAAGCCCAATTCGGCGGCCAGCGCTTCGGTGAAATGGAGGTTTGGGCGCTGGAAGGTTACGGTGCCGCTCACACTCTTCAGGAAATGCTGACCATAAAATCAGACGACATTATGGGACGTTCCGCCACTTTTGAATCCATCATCCGCAATGAAAAAATAAAAAGCCCCCATATCCCCGCCTCTTTTAACGTGCTTGTCAACGAATTAAAATCCCTCGGTTTTAACGTCGAGCTGATGGGAGAAGCTTCCGAGGGCCGCTACCCCGCCCCTCGCGCCAGCCATAAGGATAATGACGACAATTAACACCCATTTATCTATGGTAAATTTCAACGCTATAAAAATAACAGTTGCCTCGCCGGACGATATTCTCCGCTGGTCTTACGGCGAAGTTATCAAACCGGAAACCATTAACTACCGCACCCAGCGTCCGGAAAAAGACGGCCTTTTTTCGGAACGCATTTTCGGTCCCACCAAGGACTACGAATGCTACTGCGGCAAATACCGCCGTATCCGCTATAAAGGAATTGTTTGCGACAAGTGCGGTGTGGAGGTAACGCGCGCTATTGTCCGCCGCGAGCGCATGGGCCACATTGAACTGGCCGCTCCCGTCTGCCACATCTGGTTTTTCCGCAACGTTCCCTCTAAACTGGGGCTGATTTTGGATGTGACTACCTCCAAACTGGAAAAAGTCATCTATTACGCCGCCTATATTGTTACCGAGGTCAATGAAACCAATCGCGTGCGGGCTCTCGCTGACGTTGACCGCGAACTGCGCCAGCGTCTTGACGCTGGAGGCGACGACTCCGCCGTCGCCGCTCTTCACCGCGCCGGCGAAGAAACAAAAAATATCCTCTCTTCCCTGCGGATTGGCGAAGTGATTTCTGAAACCGTTTATTTTGATCTGTCCCGCAAGTTCGGCGATGTTTTTCAAGCCAGTACCGGCGCCGCCGCCGTCCGCCGCATTTTAGAGCATATTGATCTTTCCAAAGAAATTTCCTCTGTGGAAGAAAAAATGTTGCGTCTTAAAGACGCCACCAAAAAAATCCGTCTTCAGAAGCGTCTCAAAATTCTTTTTTCCATGCGCCGCAACAATTTGCGTCCGGAGTGGATGGTCTTAACTCGTCTCCCCGTCCTGCCTCCCGATCTGCGCCCGATGGTGCCGCTCGACGGCGGCCGCTACGCAACCTCCGACTTAAACGACCTCTACCGCCGCGTCATCAACCGCAATAACCGTCTTAAAAAACTAATTGAACTCAAAGCTCCGGAGGTCATTGTCGTCAACGAAAAACGCATGCTCCAGGAAGCGGTTGACGCTCTAGTTGACAACTCTGCCCGCGGCAGTTCCAGCCAACAAATGTCAGCTTCCCGCCGCCCCCTCCGCTCGCTGGCCGATATGTTAAAAGGCAAACAGGGACGTTTCCGCC
>CAYIDJ010000018.1:0-9262 GCA_964362215.1 uncultured Candidatus Saccharibacteria bacterium | reverse complement strand
TCTGCTCCGACTTTGTCGAGAGTCCTCGATGAAATCGGGATCATTTTGATTTTTGATTTTTAAACTTTATTTTTTATGAACTTCCAAGTTCCCCAATTTATAGATATTGAAGACCGCATCGTCGGCCCCCTCACTCTAAAACAGTTTGGTTTTATTGCCGTCGCCTTTCTTTTAAGCATCGGACTTTTCTATATTCTGGCCTTCTGGTTCTGGGTTATTATCACTGTTTTCTTGGCTTCTCTTGCCGCCGGTCTCGCTTTCACCCGCGTCTCCGGCCGAGCGCTTGCTCCCTTTCTTCTTTCCGCTTTTACTTTCTACTGGCGTCCCCGCCGCTTTCTTTGGCAACATGAAATTCCTTCCCCGTTGCGCGTCTCCATTCCGGAAATAAAAGAAATTCGCCTCCCCTCCGCCCCTCCCGGCGCCAAAACCAAACGTTTTGCTCTTCCGAAGTTTGAACTTAAAATCCCGACTATCACCATCACTAAAAAACCGGAGCTGAAACCCACCAGTATTACCACTGGCGCTGGCCTGCAATCGCTTTCCGAAAAATTAATGACCACCAAATCCGCTATTCCCGACCGCGAAAAGCCGTTTGCCTGGTTACGCCGCCGCCCGCGTGATAAATACGAAATCCTGCAAAAATTGACCGGCGAACGCATCTCCGCTAAACGTATTGACTACCGCTAACCACCCTTTACTCCACTCCCCCTTAATTTTTTAATTTTCAAATCCGCCAACTGGCGGATGAAAATTGTCCCGATTTCATCGAGGACTCTCGACTCTGTCGGAGAAAATTGTATAATGTATATATGTCCTCCCGACTTCCCTCCACCCAGAACTTTATCGGCCTCAAGAATGTTGACGGCAATGTCGTCATCTTAAAAGACGGCGGCCTGCGCCAGATTGTTCTTGTTTCCGGCCTCAATCTTGACCTCCAGTCGGAAGAAGAGCGCGGCTCTGTGCTGGAGCTTTACCAACGTTTTTTGAACTCGCTGGATTTTCCGGTGCAAATCTTGGTGCACTCGCGCAAATTCAACATCGTCAAATATATTTCCCACGTTGAGGAGCGGGAAAAAATTGAAACTAATGAGCTTCTCAAAAACCAAATTTTTGAATACAAACAATTTATCAGCGACTTCGTTAAGGAAAACGACATTATGACCAAAATCTTTCTGGTGGTTGTACCCTTCAATCCCGTCAACCTCGTTCCTCAATCCGGATTTATTTCGCGTCTCTTCAAGCGCCCGTTCGCCGCCGCCGCCGAGTCCGCCAGCGACCAAGAGCATCAACTTAACGTCCGCCAGCTTCGTCAGCGCGCCGACCAGGTGATTGACGGCCTGCAGTCCATCGGCCTCCGCGCCGTCGTCTTGGAAAGCGAGGAATTGCTGGAACTTTATTATAACTTCTACAACCCCGAATCGGTGGAAAAGGAGCGTCTCGGCATCGCCGCCTCCAAACCTAATTCATCTTAATTATGGATACAGATAAGTTTAAAGAAATAAAAGACGTCATTGCCCCTTCCGCTGTGGAAGAATCGTCTGGTTCGGTAAAAATCGGCAATAACTTCATCCGCACTATCTTTATTTTGTCCTATCCGCGTTACCTTTCCGCTGACTGGTTTACCCCCCTCATCAATCTTCCCCGCCTGGTTGATATTTCCATTATGATTCATCCGGTTGACACCGGTGTTGCTCTTCGCAACCTGCGCAAGAAAGCCGCCCGGGTGGAAGCGCAAATCAATGAATATTCGGAGAAGGGGATAGTGCGCGACCCCACTTTAGAAACGGCCTTCGCCGACATTGAGCGTCTGCGCGACGCTCTTCAGCAGGCGCGCGAAAAACTTTTTAACATCGGCATCTACATTTCTTTTTATGGCCAGTCGGAACAAGACCTTGATACTCTAGAGAAAGAAATAGGTCTGCTTCTGGAAAGCAAAATTGTCTACGCCAAATCTGCCGTCTTTCAGCAGTTAGAGGGCTTTGAATCCGTTCTGCCCTTAGCCAAAGACAAACTTCTGGTTAATACACCCTTAAATTCCGCCACCATCTCCTCCTTTTTTCCTTTTATCTCCACTGACCTGACTTCTGACCAGGGTATTCTTTATGGCATCAACCGCCATAACAATACCCTCGTCGTCTTTGACCGCTTCTCGCTGGAAAACGCCAATATGAACATCTTCGCCCGCTCCGGCGCCGGCAAATCATACTTTGCCAAAATGGAAATCCTGCGCTCCTTGATGATGGGTATAGACGTCATCGTCATTGACCCGGAAAACGAATATCAAAATCTTTCCGAATCCGTCGGCGGTACCTATGTCAAAATTGCTTTAAGTTCGGAAAACAATATCAACCCTTTTGATGTTCCTTCTGTCCCCGCCGACGAAGACGCTGCCGAGGTTTTGAAGTCTCACTTCGTGTCTCTGGTCAGCTTAATCAAGGTTATGGTCGGCGGTCTCACCCCCGCCGAAGAGGCTATTCTTGACCGTGCCATCTCCGAGGTCTATGCCTCCCGCGAAATTACTCCCGACCGTGACTTCTCCCGCACCCCCCCGCCCCTCCTCTCCGACCTCAAGGCCATCTTGGAAAACATGGAAGGCGGACGCGACTTAGCCGCCAAACTTCACCGCTTTACCGAAGGGTCTTTTGCCGGCTTCACCAATAAACATACCAATATCAACATCACCAACCGCTTGGTTGTCTTCTCCATCCGCGACTTGGAACAAGAACTCCGTCCGGTTGCCATGCACATCGTCCTAAACTACATCTGGAATCTCGTCCGCTCCGAATTTAAAAAACGCCTCGTTTTCATTGATGAGGCCTGGGTGATGATGCGCCACGAAGAGTCCGCCAGCTTCCTCTTCGGCCTCGTCAAGCGCGCCCGCAAATATTATCTCGGTATCACCACCATCACCCAGGATGTGGATGACTTTGTTAATTCTCCCTTTGGCCGCCCCATCGTCACCAACTCCTCTCTCCAGCTTCTCCTGAAACAATCTACCTCTTCCATTGAAGTCCTCTCTAAGATTTTTGACCTCTCCGAAGCCGAACGCCGTTATCTGGTGGAAGCCGAAGTCGGCAACGGCCTCTTCTTCGCCGGTTTGAAACACGTCGCCATGCAGGTTGTCGCCTCCTATTTTGAAAACAAGATTATCACCACCAAACCCGAAGAACTCATCGCCAACAAACAATAAAATTATTAATCATATGGAAGCAGAAAAAAAATTTAATTTCGGTGAAGGATTAATTCTTGTCTTGTTTACTATTTTTGCCGATCTCTTTGAACTCATCGCCGATGGCCTCGGTCTTATTCCGGTTTTAGCTCCTCTTTCTATCGGCTTAAGTTGGTTTATCAACGTGACTGTTATGGCCATCGTTATCTCCATCTTTTTTATGAAAGGCGAACGTGGAATCTGGTACTTAGCCGGCAGTGCTATAGAATTTATTCCTGTTATTAATATCCTTCCCATCCGCACCGCCACCTGTCTCGTCGCCATCTACCTTGCTAATCATCCTAAAGCCGCCGTCCTTGCCGGAAAACCTCTCGGTGTTATAGGCGGCCATAAAATAAAAACGCCCGCCACCGGCGCCACCACCAAGGCCTCTTCATAACTATGCCTAAAAAAACAATCATTATCCTAATCCTTCTTACCCCCCTCCCCGCCGCCGCCATTGATTATCAAATCACCACTCCCATCCCCGGTTTCAATCAAGGCGTTATTGCTAACGACCTCGGCTCCTATGTCGCCAACATCTTTACCTACGGCCTTTCTATTGTTGGTTTAGTTGCTTTCGCTATGCTGGTCTACAACGGAGTCAAATACATTATGGGTGCCAGTGACGAATCCAAAGTTGGCGAAGCCAAATCCGGCATCACCCAAGTTATTATCGGCGTCATTCTCCTCTTCGCTTCCGTTGTTATTTTAAACACCATTAATCCATGTATCGTCCAAACCGTTAACTTTTGGAGCGATCGCACCAGCATCCAAACACAATGCGGCACCGGCACTGGCCTCGTCGTCCCCCTTTCTCCCAACGTCACTGTTCCTCAACGAAACGCGCAGCAACAAGAAATTGATGCGGCTACACAAAATCTTATATCTGGAACAGGTCCGCAAGTAAATCACAACTCAAATAACATAGAGGTGATAGGTTATAGTAACAGAGACAATAAAATCCTTAAGGTAATCATAAATCCAGATGGCTCTTACGAGGTTCAGCAATTTAATAGCGATGATATTAATAGTAATGGTTCTTATACTCCCACCGGTGAAAGGGGCGATAATTTCTACGATTATCAGCCCGATTTTGCTAGTCCTCAAAACTCTACTTGGCAGCAATCAGTGGATACTCAAGTAAGGAATATGGTTTTAGTAAACTCTAGCCAAGAACTAACTTACCGTCCAGTCGGAGACAATATCAGATATTTTATTAATCCGTCTTCTAATAACAGTTCCTTTGATATTAGTTTAGATGATAATTTTTTAGGTAGAAACGTAACCGCTTCTGGTACCTGTAATAGAATTAACCCTCCCAATTCTTCAGTTCCCCCTTATTACCGCTGCGCCGGGTTAAACGTGGAAGTTGATGGGTCGTCACGTCAATCCGATCGAGTCGTTTATCTTGAAGAAATTCCCGACGAAGGCACTCGTAATGCCAGCTACGAAACCTTGCGTGGATTTTTAACAAGGGAGATAAGAAACGAAAATTGATTTTTTAACGCGTTTTTCGTGTTAAAATCAAATAGCGCCGTTCCTTTCTAAATCGGCCAAACTTTTTAGGCGCCTTCCTCCGCCGACGATTGTTATCATAGAGTTTCATAAATGGCTCTATCGGCGGTGCGGTTTTTAATTTATTATGTCTATCTGGATTTTAATTCTCTTGGCGGCGGCAGTGATTCTAATCCGCTCCGGCGCTTGGGTAGTACACGCGCTGGTTAATATCTCCTCCCGCCTCAAAATCTCCGAATACCTTGTCTCTTTTGTGTTGATGTCGTTTGCCACTACTTTGCCCGAGTTTTGGGTGGGAATAAGTTCTGCCCTTTCCGGCGTTTCCGCTCTTTCCGTCGGCAATATCTTCGGCGCCAACATCGCCAATCTCGGTCTTATTCTCGGTACCGCCTCCCTTCTCTCCGGCCGGGTCGTTCTCCACCGCCGCACCGCTCGTTTTGATGCCTGGTCCAATGTTATTTTAGGCGGCCTGCCCGTTATTCTCCTCTTTGACGGCGTCTTAAGCCGCCTTGACGGTGTTATTTTGCTTTCTCTCTTTATTGTTCATCTGCTTCGTCTTCTGGTCGGCTCTCGTCCTTGGAGCGTCCATCGGCCTTTGCCTCTTTCCGCCCACCACCATCATTTCAGTCGCTTCCTTTCCAAACCGATTCACCTTCTTCTCCATGATTTCGGCGTCTTTATTTGCGCCGCCACTCTCCTTATCTTTAGCTCCTACCTTATTGTCTTCTCCGCTGTCCGCCTCACCGCCGCTTTCGGCGTCTCCCCGCTTATTATCGGCCTCATTATTGTTTCTCTCGGCACCACCTTACCCGAACTCATCTTCGCTATTCGCGCCTCTCTCGCTCGCCATTCCGAACTCTCTCTCGGCAACCTCATTGGCGCTACCATCTTCAACTCCACCTTAATTCTCGGCGTTGTGGCCGTCATCAATCCCGTTCGCGTCAGCGGCGCCGACCTCGGCAATCTTCGCCTTTCTTCCGCCGCCCTCATTATCATTCTGCTCGCGGCCAATATCTTTCTCCGCACCCGGGAACGTTTAAGCCGACGTGAAGGCGCCGTTCTTATTCTTCTTTACCTTCTTTTTATCGCCGCTTTATTGTATAACTCCGGTTGGAGCGTATAGTTATATTTATGGACGAATTACAAAAAGAATCCACCCCCGCCCCTGATAGGGGAGAACCGGCCGAAACGGAAATCAGCTGGCAAGCGCCCGAATCCGAGCATCACGAGCGCGGCCCCCTTTGGCATCTTTCTTCTATTGTTGTTGCTGTTCTGCTTGTCGCCATCTCTCTCTGGCAGCAGAATTTTCTCTTCGCCATCTTCGTTGTTATTGCTTGGTTGGTTATTTATTTTTCCCTTGACCGCGAACCGACCATTTTCTCCTTTACTGCCGGCGTCCGCGGCTTGTCCGTCGGCCCTCGCCGCTATCCCTGGCCCGACTTCTCCAGTTTTTCCGTTACTGTTGGCCGCTCCGAAAATCTATCCCATATTCATCTCTATCCTTCTCACAGCTTCTCCCTCTCTCTGGTTATCTCTGTTCCCAACGAGCAATTTGCCAAAATTAAAAATATTTTCCATAATTACCTGCCGGAGGTTGAGCACGAAGATACTATCTTTGATACGCTTATTCACCTCCTCCGCCTTTGAAAACCATAGTTTACTTTAGTAAACTACCATAATTGAAAATTGGAGTTTGAAAATTGAAAATTATTTAACCTGTCCCCGTAGTTCAACGGATAGAATGCGGGCTTGCGGAGCCCGTGATGAGGGTTCGATTCCTTCCGGGGACACACAAACATTAACAATTAAAATCCGGAAGGAATCGAACCAGGAAAGGGGTCGGGAAAACGTGAGTTTTCCCGTAGCGGAGCTCACAAACCGCTGGGTTTGTGGGAGTCGCGCCGCTTATAAGCGGCGGGACGACGTGAGATTCCTTCCGGGGACACCAATAACCAAACACAGCCATTTATGGCTGTGTGTGAGGAATCGAAGCGCGTATTTATATGCACTCTTAATTTAAGAACTTCCGTGATATACTATAATTATTAATGTCAGAGGTTCTTTTATGCGCAACGACAAACATTTAGCTATACAACTTAGACAAAAAGGGAAAAGCTACAATTACATCTGCAAAGAGTTAAATATTCCCAAAAGCACCGTTTCCGGTTGGCTGTCAGATTTAAAGTGGTCCCAAGAAATTAAAAACAATCTCACTAAAAAAGCTCTTTATATTGCCAAAAAAAGATTGCTACTTATTAATAAAGAACGAACCGAAAAATGGAGAAAATGGCGCCAGCAGTTTAAAGAAGAAGCTATTGCCGAGTTTCCTAAATTAAAAAATAATAACCTGTTTGTTGCGGGAATAATGTTATATTGGGCAGAAGGAGATAACAGTGAAAAGAGTAGAGTTGTTAGATTAACAAACACCGACCCGAGAATGATAAAACTTTTTATTAATTTTACTCAAAAAATATGCCGGGTTCCTAAAAACGAAATTAAAATGACCTTAATATTATATCCAGACCTTAACGACAACACATGTAAAAATTATTGGAGTTCTTTTCTAGATATTCCTCTTGAACAATTTTACAAAACTCAATTTATAAAAGGCAGACATCCAACTAAGCGCCTGGTAAACGGTATCTGTATGATAAAAATAGGCGGCAGCGGACTAAAGGAGAAAATTATTACTTGGATAAATTTGCTATCAGAATCATACAATGGTATAAAATCATAAAAGCGACTACAAACGCGGGAGTAGTTCAGAGGCAGAACGTCTGCTTGCCAAGCAGAAGGCCGCGGGTTCGATTCCCGTCTCCCGCTCTGCAAAAATAAATAAATTACCAACCAGATAAATCTATTTGCATACACTTAGCTTATAGAATCGAACTAGGAAAGGGGTCGGGAAAACGTGAGTTTTCCTGTGGCGGAGCTCACGAACCGCTGGGTTCGTGGGAGTCACGCCGCTTGTAAGCGGCGGGACGACGTGAGATTCCCGTTTCCCGCTCCAATCAAAAACAGCCCTTGGGGCTGTTTTTGATTTTACTTTACTCTGACGAATTTCTTCTTCCCTATTTTTACTATCTCTCCACCAGTCAATTGTGTATGTATATCTCCTTTTTTCCCATTTACTTTTACTCCCCCCTGTTTTATAAGTCGCCAAGCATCACTTTTTGACGTTTGTTGTACTTTTACAACTAACCAAACCAAATCTCTTGGCTTATCTAATTTTATTTCCTCCATCTTCTCCGGTGTCTCCCTTTTAGAAAACATCTTCTCCCACTCCCGCTGTGCTTCCTTAGCTTTCCCCGCGCCGTGATAAATCTTCACCACCTCCTCCGCCAGCTCCATTTTCACATCCTTCGGATTTTCTTTCTTTATCCGCCTTTTTACCGCTTCCAATTTTTCCATCAGCACCGCCGTGCAAAGTTCAAATCCAGCCGCAACCATCTCATCCGGCCAGCTCATCACTTTCCCAAATATATCTTGCGCCGTATCTTCAAGTGTTATCATATTTCCCTCCGTCTTTCCCATCTTCTTTCCCGTCGGGTCAGTCAATAATTTTGTCGTCAGCACGAATTTGTCCTTATTTAACATCTTTCCCATTAAATCCCTTCCCATCAGCATATTGAACGTCTGGTCATTACCGCCTACCTCTCCATCCACCTTCATCACCACCGAGTCATATCCTTGAAGTAGGGGATACATCAACTCGGTAAAGTATATCGGCTTTCCCTCCTTATCCCTTTCTTGAAACATATCTCTTTCTAGTAATCTTCTAGCGGTTACGTTCATTCCTATTTCCGCTAAATCTCTCAAAGTCAGCTTATCCAGCCATTTATGGTTAAACACTATTCCCGCCGCGTTCGCCCCGCTAAAATTCAAAAACAACCCCGCCTGCTTTTTGTATTTTTTGGCATTATCCAAAACCTTTTCTCGCGTCAGCTGTTTGCGTGCTGAAAGTTTTCCCGTCGGGTCTCCTATCATTCCCGTGAAACTGCCGATAAGCAAAACTACCTCGTGTCCCAACTCCTGAAACACCTTAAGCTTCATTAAAGTAGTCGCGTGCCCGATATGTAGCGTCGGCGTCGTTGGGTCAATGCCTAAATACACCTTTAACCGCCTTCCCGACGTCAACTCTTTTTCCAGCCATTCTCGCGACGGATAAACATTCTCCACCCCCCGCGTGAGCAATTCCTTTATTTTTTTCTTGTCTTTAGAAACCTTAACCATTTCTTATACTTTACCTCGCCGCCGCCCAAAACGCAAAATAAAAAGAGGAGACATCCTGTCTCCTCAACCTCAATTTGCGCTTCTGTTCCCGGGAGCGCATTCCCGGCCCGGCCTACCCGGGCAGTTTTGATGACGACCTATCTCTGGTCTGGTTCGTCATCAAACGGGATTCTGACGGTCCCGTCGGGGTTGAAGTAGAGCATATCAACCCTCCTTTCAAATTCTGACTTTCAATCTGCCTACATTATACTATACTAAAATACACTTGTCAAGCACAGCGGTGTTTTTTGGACGAAGTTCGAA
>CAYIDJ010000017.1:0-9668 GCA_964362215.1 uncultured Candidatus Saccharibacteria bacterium | reverse complement strand
AATTTACCGCAAAATACGGCGGAAAGGTATTTTATATTATTTCAATAACCGAAGGAAAAAATAAAATAATTCACAATCCTGAAGTAATTGACGAAATTAAAAATGAGATAAACAGATTGAAAAAATAATTTTATGGAAAACAACATATCAAAACCACTTTTTATTAGTTTTTCAGCCGAAGTAAATCAAAATACGGCCGAAAATTTAATGGGAATTTTTGCCCAAAGACTAAATCAAGGGATAAAAGATTTTTATCTCCTTTTGTCTAGTCCGGGCGGAAGCGTCATGAACGGTATTACTATTTACAATTTTCTTAAATCATTGCCGATAAATCTAACTACTCATAATATTGGAATTGTAGATTCAATTGCTAATGTAATTTTTCTTGCTGGTAAAACACGATACGCAGTTAAAAATTCATCTTTTCTTTTTCATGGAGTAGGATTTGATATTGATAAAGCACGATTTGAAGAAAAGAACATAAAAGAAAAATTAAAAATGATTCAAAGAGACCAGAAATTGATTGCCGATATCATTGCCGAGCAAAGTCAGTACACGCAAGAAGAAATAGAAAAAATGTTTCTTGAGGCGGACACTCGTACTCCCGAGCAAGCAAAAGAAAAAGGATTGATAAGCGATATTAGAGAGGTTAATATCTCAGAGGGAGCAGAAGTGGTTCAGTTTATTTTTCAAAGAAAATAAGTCGGCGCGCCAATTTTATTGGCACGAAAAATTGCGGCGGCGAAAAAAAAGAAGCGGCGAAAGCGAGGGCGGGCAAAAATTCCTTCCCCCCAACTCTCTTCCTTTTTGCCCGCCCGAGCGTAATTTTTAGAAATCGGCGTCGGGATTTTCCTGAAAATGAGTTCTGACTTTTTCTAATAAACACCACACAAAACACCACGCTCTATAGAGCGTGGTGTTGTGAGTTTTAACCAGAAGGTTTGCCGTGGTAATGAAAGATAGGATAGAATACAAAGACAGTGGGGGAAGAAATTTTTTACACGGCGGTGGCGAGGGCGGCGGAAAGTTATCAGAAACTGGCAGCACTGTCGCGGCGGTTTGGTTCGTGGCGGGAGGCGTATGAGGGACTGCCGAGAGAGGAGCGCGGAGACATAGGCGCAGCGGAGGCAGAGATAAAGGAAAGTGGAGCGAGAGTGATTATGGCAGATGACCCGGAATATCCGGCATTGTTGCGACAAATTCCCGATCCGCCTTTCGGGATTTTTGTTTTGGGCACATTACCGAAGAGTGAACATACAGTTGCGGTGGTGGGGACGCGGCGGGCAACGGCGGAGGGAATACGAGCGGCGCAGGAAATGGGAGGAGGGTTAGCGCGGGCGGGGATGGTAGTGGTGTCGGGACTGGCGTTGGGAATTGACGCGGCGGCGCACGCCGGATGCCTGGCGGAGAAAGGCGAGACGGTAGCAGTTTTGGCGGGCGGGGTAGGGAGAATTTATCCAAGAGAAAATGAGTGGTTGGCGCGGGAGATAATAGAGACGGGAGGGGCAATAGTGTCAGAGTACCCGCCGATGGCGGAGTCGTTTCCTTCCCGTTTTCTGGAGCGCAACCGGATAACGAGCGGATTGGCGGAAGCGGTGGTGATTGTGGAGGCACCACAGAGAAGCGGAGCGCTATCCACAGCGAGTCACGCGGCGGAGCAGAATAGAGACGTTTTTGTGGTACCCGGGCCGGTAAGAAGCATGCAGTATGCAGGCAGTTTTGCCCTTATTCGCGATGGGGCGCGGTTGGTCAGAAGCGTGGAAGACGTGCTGGAGGATATGGGAATTACAAAAGAAGAACAGCGAGGGGTGGAAGAGAAATTTAATCCGGAGCAGACGAAAATTATGAAGGCGCTGCGGGAGCGCGGAGAGGCGGCCGATGTTGACAAAATAGCGGAACTAACTAAACTTGACCCGCAAACCGTCGCCAGCGAGATGGCAGAGCTGGTGCTGGAGGGAGCGGTGGAAGAGAGCGGAGGACAGTACGCGGCGGCCTGATTTTAAAAATATGGCAACAAAACAAAAGGAAGGAGAGAAGTTGGTAATAGTGGAATCCCCCACTAAGGCGCGGACTATCGGCGTGTTTTTGGGCGCGCCTTACAGAGTGGAGTCGTCTTTTGGACATGTGCGTGATTTGCCGAAGAGCCAGCTGGGGGTGGATGTGGAGCATGATTTTGAGCCGCATTACGTGGTGCCGAAAAAAGCGCAGAAGCAGGTAACTTTACTTAAGAAAGAGGCGGCGAAAGCGGACGAGATTATTCTGGCGACTGATGAAGACCGCGAGGGAGAGGCAATCGCCTATCACCTGGTAGAGGCGCTGAAACTGAAAGACAAGATGGCGGAGGGAAAGGTGAAGCGGATAGTTTTTCATGAGATAACCAAGAGCGCGATCGCGGAGGCGGTGGAACACCCGCGGGCGATAGATGAAAATCTGGTGAATGCCCAGCAGGCGCGGCGGGTGCTGGATCGGTTAGTGGGGTACAAACTGTCGCCGTTTTTGTGGAAGAAAGTGGCGCGAGGACTTTCAGCAGGAAGAGTGCAATCGGCAGCGATGCGGCTGATAGTGGAAAGAGAAGAAGAAATAGAAAACTTTAAGCCGGTGGAATACTACACGGTGGCCGCGGAGATGGAGGTAAAAGGAAACGACGAGGCGACGCAAACGATAAGGTTTGAACTGACTAAAATAGACGGTAAAAACATTTCCAAGCCGGGCATTACGGACAAGGCGCGGGCGGAGAGAGCGGTGGCGGAACTTAAAGACGCGGTGTACGCGCCGCCGGAGATTAAGGCCAAAGAGATGAGAAAGAATCCCCTGCCGCCGTTCACGACAAGCACCTTGCAACAGACGGCCGCGAACCGGCTGGGTTTTTCCGCCAAGAAAACGATGATGTTAGCGCAGCGGCTGTACGAGCGGGGACATATTACATACATGCGCACCGACTCGGTGAATTTGTCGCGGGAGGCGGTGGAGAGAGCGCGGCAATATATCGCCGACACTTACGGAAATGAATATCTGCCGGCGGCGGCCAGGCGATTTACCACTAAGTCAAAGTTGGCGCAAGAGGCGCACGAAGCGGTACGGCCGACGAGGGTGGAGATGGCGGCGGGAGAGGAATTAGAGAAAGACGAGCGGCGGCTGTATGAACTTATCTGGCGGAGATTTACGGCTAGTCAGATGACACCGGCAGTATTTAACCACGGCACAATTACAATTGCCACAAAAAAGCCGAGGGGTTATTTGCTTAAAGTGACGGGAAGTACAATGAAGTTTGACGGATTTTTAAAGGTCTGGCCGACGAAGTTTTCCGAAGTCCAGCTGCCAACAGTGGACGAGAAGGCGGAACTAAAGTGCCGGAAGGCGGAGGCGGAACAGCATGTGACGGAGCCGCCGGCGCGGTATAACGAGGCGTCATTAGTTAAGACGTTGGAGGAGTACGGAGTGGGAAGGCCATCAACTTACGCTTCCATAATTTCCGTGATCCAGGAGAGAAATTACGCCGTTAAAAACGAACAGAGGCGGTTCGCGCCGACGGAGATGGGAAAGATAGTGACGAAACTGCTAACGGAAAATTTTCCGAAGATAGTGGATATCGGTTTTACGGCGGATGTGGAGGAGGATTTTGACGAGATAGCGCTGGGGGTTTCCAACTGGCGCGAGGTAATCAGAAACTTTTACGAGCCGTTTGCTAAACGGCTGGCCGAAAAAGAATTGGAAATAAAAAAGGAGGATATTATGCCGGAGGAGAAAACGGACGAGAAGTGCGAGAAGTGCGGACGAGATATGGTTATAAAACGGGGGCGGTATGGAAAGTTTTTGGCCTGCTCGGGATTTCCGGAGTGCAAGAACACGAAGAAGTTGGCAGGGGCGGCGGCAGAAAAAGCGGGCGGGTTTGTGTCACAGAGCACGGGAATTAAGTGTCCGGAATGCGGCGAGGGGGAGTTGGTGAGCCGGCGGGTGGGGCGGGGGCGGGCGCGAGGAAAAATTTTCTGGGGATGCTCAAGATATCCGAAGTGCAAGCACGCGGTGTGGGAAAATCCGGCAGGAAACTCTAAATCCTAAACTCTAAATTCTAAATGCCGATTTTATCGAGCATCCTCGACGAAGTCGGGACAAATAATAAATTCAAATTACAAAAAAAGAGAAAAGACCCACACACTAATTTTGCGGTAGCAGGAGTAACCACAGAGAAATAAATAAAAAGGCCAGGGAGGGAATCCCTGGCTGGGAGGCGTGTAAAATATTCTAATATTCTGCAGAATGTGAGAATGTTTTTAGAGAGGTTAGTTGCTGGTGGGGCCGGTGGCACAAGAAGGGTGATTGATGGCTACTTCTTCTTCTTTGTTGTAGGAGAAGAAAAACAACTTTCTCTCCTCGCCGGCTTTTGGCCATTTAAGAATGAATGATTCATGGCCAACTACACCACTGACTCTAACTTCGGTAATATCCTTCACCGGTGCCTCACTGGCGCTTTTAATCTCTGATGCGGAAGTGGCACTGGAGTAACGTAGGTGACTGGCGAGCCAGCGGCCTTGTGCAGGTGAGTCAACGGATACTTGGCAGACCGTGCTGTCTTTGACGTAATTTTCCTGGGCGTAAACAATTTTATTAGCCAGAGGGCGAAGATTGTCCATCGTTCGGCAGGAGGTGTAGTCAACTACCAGAGGGTGGACGAAAATAATTCCAAAGACAAATACGAGGGCGCTACCATAAACTTGGTTCCAGTTGAGCAAATGAAGTTTTTTGCCCTCATAATAATGGATAGCAAGAGCAAGACTGGAGACGTAACACACATATAATAAGAAAATAAAGAAGATATTGACAAAAATCAATTTTTGAACGATGAAAAAAATAATGGAAAGCAAGAGTGATATAAGAGTAAGGAATAATGTGATGGAGGCGGCTGCGTCTTTACTTCTTAAAAAGAAGACGAGTATGATGATAGTGACTGCCGGTGGAATTATTAAGGGAGATGGTCTTTCAGTTAGACCAGAAAAAAGAGGGTTCAACTGAATAAAATCACTGCTACTCACCATTAACAACCAAATAATTGTGAATAACGTGCCGACACCAACACCGGCGAGAATAATAACAGCAGCGTCAAACAGCGAAACTTTTTGTTTCTGCATTTCTTCTGACATAATTGCTCTCCTTTTTCGTTTTTTGCCCTTTTGAGGCGATATTTTGTTGTGATAATACTGGCACGGATTATAGTATAGTGGAAAATAGTTGTCAAATGAGGATGGCTTCCCGCCCCGTATCAAGTACGGGGCAGGCAGAGGGGAGAGATTCTTCGGCAAGGTATCAGAATGACACAGGAGAAGAGAGAGATTTTCACTGCGTTCAGAATGACACAACAGAAAAGAGAAGATGGATTCCCGCCTACGCGGGAATGATAGAAGAAGAAGCGGGAATGACCCCGTAGAGAATTATAGGAATAATTCCACGGGGCGAGCAGGGGGGTGGTTTGATAATGACAAGAGAGGGAAAATAGAGTAAAGTGGAGGATAAAAATGCTGGAGGAAAAGATAAAAGAAAAGCCGGAAGGGTTGACAGCCAAGGCGTGGCGGCTGGCGGAGAGGGCGCACGCGGGACAAAAGCGGCTGAGCGGCGAGCCGTATTTTTCGCATTGCGTGGCGGCGGCGGAGCAGTTGGCCGCTTGGGGAATGGATGAGGAGACGGTGGCGGCGGGACTCATGCACGACGTACTGGAAGACACAAAAATGACGATAGAGGAGATAAAACGGGAGTTGGGAGCGGAGGTGACGGTGTTAGTCGCGGGAGTAACAAAAATAAGCCAGATAGGACACCGGGCGACACGGGCGCGGGAAGCCGTATCCCCTATTATGAGCGAGCAGGCGGAGAAATTGCGAAAGCTGATTTTGTCGCTGGGGCAAGATGTGCGAATAGCATTAGTGAAGCTGGCCGACCGATTGCACAATATGAAAACATTATCGTTTCTGCCGCAGGCCAAGCGGGTTAGAATCGCCACAGAAACGGTAGAAATATACGCGCCGCTCGCCTACCGGCTGGGAATGAGAAAATTATCGGGAGAACTGGAAGATTTATCTTTTCCGCAGATGGCGCCGCGAGTTTATGAACAGCTGGTTAAAAGGGTAGCTAAACGGTATGGAGAGAGGGAAAGATATTTACAAAAAGTGAAACCGATAGTGGAAAAGGCGGTAATAGAAGCGGGAATTAACGGGGCGAAATTAAGTTTTCGGGCGAAGCGGTATTTGAGTTTGTATAAGAAATTAAAGCATTATAGTAATAATTTAGACCAGATTCACGACTTAGTGGCGTTCCGGGTGATGGTGCCGACAGTTGAAGATTGCTATCGGGCGCTGGGAGTCATCCATAGTTTGTGGACACCGATGACGGGAAGAATAAAGGATTATATCTCTAATCCCAAGCCTAACGGCTATCGCAGTTTGCACACGACAGTAGTGGGAGAGGACAGGGTGCCGGTGGAGTTTCAGATACGGACACCAGAGATGCACGAGGAGGCGGAGTACGGGGTAGCCGCTCACTGGCTTTACAAACAACTGACGCCGGAGGAGAGGCGGCGGAACGCGGCGCGTCTGGCGGAAGAGGCCGCTTGGGCAAGAAAACTCTCCGGCTGGCAGGAAAGCGCGGAGGCGGGTCAAAGTCCAGTGGAGGCGTTCAAAGTTAACTTTTTAAGAGACAGGGTGTTTGTGATGACGCCTAAAGGAAGAGTGGAGGAGATGCCGGCGGGAGCAACACCGGTAGATTTCGCTTACCGCGTGCACAGCACGCTGGGACACGAGGCGGCGGGAGCAAAGGTGAACGGGGTAATGGTGCCGCTAAGCCATAAACTGGTAACGGGGGATGTGGTGGAAATACTGCGCCAAAAAGGAAAACAGCCGTCCGAGGACTGGCTGGGTTTTATCGCGACAACGAGCGCCAGGGACCATATCAGAAACGCCATAAACCGAAAGCGGAAGCGGCTCGGGTGAAGTCAGATTTCTTCGCCGGGAGGTAGGACACGGTCAATGATACCTTTGAGTTCTTCGGGGGAGGCGAAGGAGATGGTGATACGGCCGGTGTCGCCGCTTTTTTCCACTTTTACTTTAGTGCCGAGCAGTTCGGAGAGACGTTCCTCCAGATGGCGGATTTCTGGGTCGGTTTCGTTGAAGCGGCGGACGGCGTTGGCGCGGGCGCTGGCGGAGACGATGCGGCTGCGCAGTTCACGCACGGAGAGGTTATTTTTGATAAGTTCTTCAAACAGGTTTTGCTGGGCGGAAAAGTCGGCGATGGTTAAAAGAAGGCGGGCTTGGCTTTCACTGACGCGGCCTACCGCCACCGCTTCCTGAACGTAAGTCGGCAGAGAAAGGAGGCGCATGGTGTTGGCGATTGATTCGCGGGACTTGCCGACGCGGGCGGCGATTTCGCGCTGGGTCATGTTGAATTCATCCTGAAGCTGGGAGAAGGCGCGGGCGGATTCAATGGGATTAAGATTTTCACGCTGGATATTTTCGATGATAGCCATCTCCAGTTTTTCTTTTTTAGGAGGCGTGTTTCTGATGATGGCGGGGACGCGCTCCAGGCCGGCGAGGCGGGCGGCGCGCAGACGGCGTTCACCGGCGATAAGCTCGTACTCCACACCGGTGCCGGTGGGAGTTTCAAAAACACGTTTAGTCACAACGAGCGGCTGGATGATGCCAAACTCGGCGATGGAGGAAGCCATTTCGCGCAAAGAGGATTCGTCAAATTCGCGTCGGGGCTGGTGGGGATTGGGTTTTATTTTGTCTACTTCAAGTTGAAAAATGTAGTCATGCGGCTCGCGATCGGAAATGGTTTCAAGAGAGGTGGAGGTGGCGGGAGCAGGGGCGATGGGGGTGGGATTGGCAGGGGTGGGAGAAGGAATAGAAGAGCCCACTTCCCTATCGGCGTCGGGGGGGGTGGGGGTGGCAGGGTGAGTAGGTTCAGTATTGATGTTGAGTGGAGAAATGGGAGTGGGAGAGGAAAATGGAGCCGCTCCGACATTGGGGATTGGAATTTCTCCGACGTGTCCGTCAGATGGCGGAGTCGGAGTTCCGGCCGGAGTTTGTGGAGCAGGTGAAAATATAACTGGCGGCGCCGGCTCCGGTTTGCTTTCAGGGCTAGGGGTGAAAACGTTGGGTATAGAAGGAGTGGGATGTACGGCTGATTGTCCGTCAGTTGGCGGATTTTGATTATTGGTTGGTTCGTGACCGCCACGGTCAGGAATGAGTGATTGTAAGCCGCCGCCTAACATACATTAAAAATGACGAATTAAGAATTGCTAATGACTAATTAAGGTTAAAAACTGATATTGAAATTGCCGAAATCCTTTTGCGCTTCGCCGAATTGGCGTTCTTGGGCAATGACTTCCTGCGCCAGACGGCGGTAGGCGGCGGCGCCAGGAGAGTCGGGGCTGTAGAGAATAATCGGCTGACCGAAGCTGGGCGCTTCCGCCAGAGCAACATTGCGGGGTATTTCCACGTCAAAAACATGGTGCCGGAAGTGGCGTCTTATTTCCTTAGCCACTTCCCGGCTCAAGCGCTCCTGTTTGTCGTACATAGTAATCAAGGCGCCGGCTATTTTCAAGGGATGGCTTAGATTTGACTGAATAAGGTAAACGGTTTCCAAGAGCTGGCTTAAGCCCTCCAGCGAATAATACTCGGCTTGAACGGGAATTAAAATCTCGTCGGCGGCGACCATGCCGTTGACGGTTAAGAGGGACAAGCTGGGCGGAAGGTCAATGACAATATAATCATACTGGTGGCGGAGGCGGTGGAGAAAGCGGCGCAGATAATATTCGCGCTCGGGAAGGGCGACTAGTTCCACCAGCGCGCCGGCGAGATGGTTGTTGGCGGGAATAAAGTGGAGATTTAGAACGGACGAGCCGCGGATGAGGCGTTCCGGCGTGGCGAGACCGGCAATACCGTGGTAGACGCTCTCCTCTTCCAAATTGGGGCGGTGTCCCAAGCCGGAGCCCATATTGCCCTGCGGGTCAAAATCAATCAGAAGGACACGTTTGCCGAGAGCGGTTAAATAAGAACCTAAATTGATGGCGGTAGTAGTTTTGCCGGTGCCGCCTTTTTGATTGATGATAGCAATGACGCGGGCCATAAAATATTAAAACTCTAAACAATAATGAAACTCTAAATCCTAAACAAATTAAAAAATCAAAAATAAAAATGATAGATTAAAATGTAAAAATGAAGGAAATTGAAAATACTTATAACGGATTAATACTTTGATTTTAGAGGAAAAGTGAGATATTATCAATGTGCGAAAAAAGCCCGGGTGGCGGAACGGCAGACGCGATGGACTCAAAATCCATTGAGGGCAACCTCATGAGAGTTCGATTCTCTCCCCGGGCACAAATTCATCGGCTCGAACCATATTTTAATTTTGGGGGAAGAAAATTTTTTAATCCAAATCAAATAATACAGAAATCCGAAAACTTGACGGATTATCTGTTTAATGCTATCATAGTGGCAGAATGGAAGGTGGCGAGTAACCATCTTTTTCCTTGAAATCAACCCAAGAAACGGAGGTGCCAAATGTTCGCACGATTGATTGAGTTCATTCTGCCGCGTATAATTGGAATCATGGTACACAAACGCGAAACACTCACCAAGAAAGAGCGCGCCGCTCAAGACGCATTCATGGCGAAGCTCGAC
>CAYIDJ010000016.1:0-11980 GCA_964362215.1 uncultured Candidatus Saccharibacteria bacterium | reverse complement strand
GGTCATGCCGATAAAAAATTGTCTTGGCGGAGGGGGAGGGATTCGAACCCTCGAGGCCCTTTCGGACCTAACATCTTAGCAGGATGCTGCTTTCAGCCACTCAGCCACCCCTCCTTCACTTGCTCATAATATCGTAACCGCCGCCAAAAATAAACTATCCATTTGCGCAACCGCTCATTTTCTGGTATTTTAACAAGCGTGACTTCATCTGCTAAAAATATCGGCCAACTTTCTCGCCCGCCGGTGGTGGTGGTTTTGGGGCACGTTGACCACGGCAAAACGACTCTTTTGGACTATATTCGCAAAACCAACATTGCCGCCCGCGAGGCCGGTGGCATCACCCAGTCCACCGCCGCCTACGAAATTGAGCACAACGGCAAAAAACTGACCTTTATTGACACTCCCGGCCACGAGGCCTTCACCGCCATGCGTTCTCGCGGCGCCTCCGCCGCCGATTTCGCTATTCTGGTAATCGCCGCCGACGACGGCGTCAAACCGCAAACCAAAGAATCAATCAAAATTCTTCAGGAATCCGCCACTCCCTTTATCGTCGCCATCAATAAAATAGATAAAAACAACGCCGACATTGAACGCGCCAAACGCGACCTTTCCGAACACGGCGTGCTCTTGGAGGGTATGGGCGGCTCCGTCAGCTTTCAGGAAATTTCCGCCAAAACCGGGCAGGGAGTTCCGGAACTGCTTGATCTTCTCTTACTTGCCTCCGAACTGGAAGAATTAACCTATAATCCCGCCCTCCCCGCCTCTGGTGTTGTTATTGAAACCCACCGCACCAAAGAGCGTGGCAATAAAGTTGTCGTCATCATCAAAAACGGCACTCTTCGTCTAGGTGACGCCATCGCCGCCGGCCCCGCCGCGGGCATTGTTAAAATCTTGGAAAACTTTCTCGGCCAAAGCGTTAAAGAGCTCACCCCCTCCGCCCCCGCCATTATTATCGGTTTTGAAAAGCTTCCCACGGTAGGGGATATATTTACCGATCTTCCTTCCTCTTCTGCTGCCTCCGGTTCTTCTTCCAACTCCCTTTCTGTTCCCCGAGATAAAAACGAAAATATACTTCCTCTTATCGTCAAAGCCGACTCTGCCGGCTCTCTGGAAGCTATCGTTCAAATCATCTCCGCTCTCTCCGTCCCTGAAGGCGCCCCCCGCCCCCTCATTCTGGAACGCGGTTTAGGTGACGTCACCGACAGCGATGTTAAACAGGCCGGCACCACCGGAGCCGTTATCGTTGCCTTCAACGTCAAAATAGCCAAATCCGCCGACAATCTATCCCGTTCCTATCATCTCAAAATCATCTCCTCGTCCATCATCTATGAAATTATTAAATCCATTGAAGACCGCATTAACTTAAGTTTCAAAGAATTAGTCACCCCGCCCTCGTTGGAAGTTTTGGCTATTTTCAACCAAAATAGCGGCAGCAAAAAAACCATCGGCGGCCGGGTTATCTCCGGCACTATCCGCTCCGGTAGCCGCTTTGAACTTCACCGCGGCGAAGAAACAATCACCCGCGGCCGCGTCCTTTCTTTAGAACAAGACAAACAAGAAACCAAAAACGTTGAATCCGGCAAAGAATGCGGCCTGGTAATTGAACTTCCCGCCGGCACCCCCATCTTAGTCGGCGACTCTCTGGTTACCATCGCCGCCTAATAAAATGCCCGCCTTTCACAGAGAAAAACTGGCCAGCTTAATCCGCAGTGAGGTTTCTCTTATGATTGCCCGCGAACTGGATGTGGACGGCGCGCTCGCCACCGTCACCGACGTGGAACTAAGCGCCACCGGCGCCACCGCTCTTATCGGCGTCAGCGTTATGCCTTCCTCAAAAAAAGACGCTGTCCTCGCCGCTCTTGCCTTCAAACGCCGCGATTTTCAGCACACCCTCATCAAACGTCTCAAAATGCGTCATATTCCCTCCATCAGATTTTGTCTTGATGAAGGCCTCTCCGCCAGTGCCGCTATTGAAAAACACTTTCTGAATCAGTAGGATAAAATCAGTCCGCTAACCTTGAAAACACATCAGCAAAAAGAGATACTAAAAATAAAGTATAAGGCCACGTAGACAAGAGGTAAGTCAGGAGTCTGCAAAACTCCTATGCGTGGGTTCGAATCCCACCGTGGCCTCCAAGCCGAGGTGGCGGAATGGTATACGCGCGACACTTAAAATGTCGTGTCCGTAAGGACATGTGGGTTCAAGTCCCGCCCTCGGCACAAACCAAAAAAACGCCCGCAGGCGTTTTTCTTTTTCTAAACTCCGAAATTTCACTCCTCCTTTATCAACCGAAATCCCGCCGCCGCCACCGCCGCCATTCCGAAATATACCAGCCACGATGTTATCCCTATCTGCCAGAGCAGTACAGAAACCGCCAGCGTTGTTACTAGCCCCAACTCCACCCCAATCTCGTATCCCGACAGATATTCATCAATACCATCGCCTCTCTGCCTCGCCTTTTTGAATATCAGCGACATAAACGGCAGCCGGTTGGCCGTTCCCGCCAGTCCCAAGAAACTTGAATAAACCAGATACTGCATCGGCGTGGTTATAAACGTGTTGATTATCCAAGCCAAGCCATGAACGAATGAAGCCAAACCTATTACTTTACGCTCTCCTTTGTGGTCCGACATCCGGCCGATGAAGTAAGTAAAAAACAGCACTGCCAGAAGCGACACCGATGTTACCGAGCCAATAGTCCTGAGTTCACCGATAACTATAAAAATAAAAAGCGGCCAAAAAGCGATTCCCGCCGTCTCCTCTACCCCTTTAAGAAAAAACACCATCGTGTCCCGCCGATTACGGCGCGCGAACAAGCGAGTGAAACTCTGTTTCCAACTCAAGGTATATGTCTCATAAACTTCAGGCGAGAAAAATAGCGGTACCGACGAAAGGGCCATCAAAATTCCCGACGCCGTAAAAATTGGCAAAAATCCGAACGCCGCGATTGTGAACCCCCCCACCATCGGCGCGATCGTGTTGGCGGTAGAAGCGATAATGTTTATGTTTCCTATCTGCCTTCCCCGGTGTCCCTCGCTCGCGAATCTGGCAAAATCAATGTCTTCCGCCGGCAGATACAGCGCCAGATATATTATTTTGGCGGCTACCGCCCAGATAATTGCCGCTATACCAAAAGTGTCAGCCAGCGCGATTAGAATTAAATAAGCTGCCAAAAACGGGTTGGCCGCCGCCATCATCTTTTTTACTCCCCAGTATGGCAATAAACGCGCGGCCAGCGGCACCAGTAGCGCGTGTCCCGCGAACTGCGCCAGATAAAAAAGAAAAACCGCCGGCACTGACTGGGTATAAAGGTATATATAAATCGGTATAAAGATACCCACCAGCCCCGCGCCAAAATTGCGTATCGCTATTGACCAGTAAAGTTCGTCAATCTCCCGCTTGAGCGAATAATAGAAATCTTTAGCTCCGTTTATTCTGACCGGCATAAATCTATTTTTACAGTATACCTTATCTTACCTTTACCTACTATCTTCTATTATTTCCCAAAAATATTATCTGATATTCTGTATTAACACTTGCTAACCCTCCTGGTATGCTTTAAAAAGAAGTAGTACCGCCCCCGTAGTTTAATGGATAGAACATAGCCCTCCGAAGGCTGTGATGGGAGTTCAATTCTTCCCGGGGGCACACACTTGTACTCAAGTTGGGTGTATCCGAGCACAGCCATTTATGGCTGTGCGGGGAGGAATTGAAGCGCGCAGCTTTATTCCGCCAGCCGGCGGAATCGCGAGGGGCGGCCTGCGAGTCTGCCGAGCGGCTGGCGAGGCAGAACTTGTAGGCGATTCTTCCCGGGGGCACCACTAAGGAAATTTTTAATTATCTGCTATAATAAACTTGCTAATTTTGTCCGTTTTCTCTATTAAAATTAATTAAAAAATATGAAACAACTTGATCCGAAAGCAGTTTGGTTATTTTTCTTCAATTCTATTTTAGCTTGGCTCCTTTTAATAATTTTCTCTAGTTTCTTCTTTTTAGCGGCTACTGGCGCTTTTAATGATAAAACTTACGACGCCAGTAATCTCATGCCTCTATTTAGTATCCTAAATTGGTTGTGGTTTATTGTCCCCGCTGTAATTATTCTCTGTTTTGTTTGGGCTAAACTCACTTATCATTTCTATCGCTATGAACTTACTGATAACGGTTTTCGCAAGGAATCAGGCGTAATTTATAAAAAATATGTGACTATCCCTTATGACCGCATCCAGAATGTTGATATTTATCGCGGTATTTTAGCCCGCTTCCTGGGACTTTCCGACCTTCAAATTCAGACAGCCGGGGCCAGCGCGGTCATGGGACGATATGGCGCTATGGGCATGGGCGCGGAAGGAAGACTGCCTGGACTTTCCCGAGAAATCGCTGAACGGCTGCGAGATGAATTAATTCAACGCGCTCGCCACTCCAGAACCCAAGGACTCTAATTTTTATGAATCTTCATGATAAAACCGTCGTCATTACCGGCGCCGCCTCCGGCCTCGGCCTGGAACTGACCAAAATCCTTTTTAAAGAAGGAGCTAAAGTTGTCGCCAGCGACCTAAACGAAGAAAAGTTAAAAAACATCCCTGCTGGCATCGCCGCTCTCTCTATTTCTGCTGATGTCACCAAAGAAGACGAGATGAAAAATCTCGCCTCTTCCGCTATCTCTAAATTCGGCCGGATTGACCTCTGGATCAACAACGCTGGCGTCTGGATTTCCCACAGCCGGATAGGCGAACTTGATATGGAACACGTCCGCCGCATGTTTGATGTCAATGTTTTTGGTCTCATTTATGGTTGCCGCGTCGCTCTGCCGATTATGAGCCGCCAAAACGAAGGCGTTATCGTCAACATCATCTCCGTCAGCGCTCTGGAAATTCATCTCAATTCCGCCGCTTACGCCGCCAGCAAATTCGCCGCCGCCGGTTTCACTAAAGGTTTGCGCCTGGAAGCGCAAACCTATGAAAGCGAGAATGTGAAAATAATCTCTGTCTATCCGCCCGCTATGAAAACCGACATCTACAGAACCAACCGCCCCGCCAATTTTGATTCCTTCCTTGCTCCCGAAGAAGTTGCCGCCTTGATTGTAGACAATCTCGCTTTAAACCAGCCGCAGGAAGAACTGATTATTCGTCACCAACCGCCTCATGCGCCTTCTTGCCATTGAAACCTCCTGCGATGAAACCACGCTCTCACTAATGGAAGCCAGCGGCGGCCTCCGCTCTCCGCGTTTCAAAATCCTCCGCCACCTTGTCTCTTCACAGGTAAAACTACACGCTCCTTTCGGCGGTGTTGTTCCTATGCTCGCCAAACGGGAACACGCCAAAAATTTACCCTTAATATTAAAAAAAATTTTTAGAAACTCTAAATTCGCTATTTGTGATATAGACCTCATTGCCGTCACCGTCGGTCCCGGACTTGAGCCCGCTCTCTGGGAAGGCATTAATTTTGCCAAAGAGCTGGCGGCCAAATGGAAAAAACCAGTTCTCGGCGTTAACCACCTGGAAGGCCACATCTACAGCAACTGGATTACTTCTGTCATTCCGAGCGTAAACCAGAATCCAAATTTTAAAAAAAATAAAATAACCTTTCCCGCCGTTTGTCTTATCGCCTCCGGCGGCCACACTATTCTTATTCTCATGGCCGCGCTTACCAAGTGGAAAATCTTGGGCTCAACCCGCGACGACGCCGTCGGCGAGGCCTTTGATAAAGTTGCCCGCCTCCTTAATTTTTCTTATCCCGGCGGTCCCCAAATTGAACTTCACGCCCGCCGCGGTGACGAAGACACCATCGATTTCCCTCGTCCTATGTTGGACCAAAAAAATTTTGATTTCAGCTACTCCGGCCTTAAAACTTCCGTCCTCTACTATCTGCGTGACCACAAAAAGGCAAACAAGAATAATATCGCCGCCTCTTTTCAAAAAGCCGCCTTTGCTCCGCTTATCGGTAAAACCATTCGTGCCGCTTCCACTTACCACGCTAAATTCGTCCTCCTTTGTGGTGGCGTGGCTAGTAACCGCTATCTACGCCATTACCTTGCCGCCGCCGCCCGCTCCGCCGGACTTTCCTTCCACGCTCCCGCTATGAAACTAAACACCGACAACGCCTCCATGATCGCCGCCGCCGCCTACATCAATTTTCTCCAGCTTCAGTCCGTCTCAAGCGGAAAAAAACATCGCCGCCTTCCTCTCCGCGCCAACGGCAGTTTAAGCGTCTAATTTTGACCCCCCTTTTTTAATATAGTAAACTATGCCGTATAGCCATAAACATTTCAGCATAATTCTATTTTTAATTTCCCCCACTTTAATTTTTTATGCCAGAACTTCCCAAACGTTTTAATCATCAGGAAGAGGAAGACAAAATCTACGCCGCCTGGAAAAAATCCGGCTTTTTCTCGCCGGAAAAATGCGTGGCTAAGGGAATTACCACTACCGGCGCCGAACCCTTCTCTATTGTTCTTCCTCCCCCCAACGTTACCGGAACGTTGCATATGGGACACGCCACCATGCTGGTCTTGGAAGATATTCTGGTACGCTACAACCGTATGCGCGGCCGCCGCGCTCTCTGGATTCCTGGCACCGACCACGCCGCCATCGCCACCCAAAGCAAAGTAGAGCATGATATTTATAAAAAGGAAGGCCAGACCCGCCACGATCTCGGTCGTGAAGAATTCCTGCGCCGCGTGGAAGAATTCGCCCACCAAAGCCACGACACCATCGTCCATCAAATTTCCAAAATGGGTGCCTCCGTTGATTGGAGCCGCGAGGCCTTCACCTTGGACGAGGAAAGGAGTTTAGCTGTCCGCACCGCTTTCAAGCATATGTACGATGCCGGCCTGATTTACCGTGGCGAGCGCCTGGTCAACTGGGATCCGAAAATGCAGACCACCGTCTCCGACGACGAAATTGACTGGCTTGAAGAAACTATCCCCCTTTACTATCTGAAGTACGGCTCCTTTACCATTGCCACCGCCCGCCCCGAAACCAAGTTCGGCGACAAATATGTCGTCATGCATCCGGACGACAAACGCTATAAACAATACAAAAACGGCCAAAAAATTGAACTGGAGTGGATTAACGGCCCCATCACCGCCACCATCATCAAAGACAAAGTTATTGATATGGAATTCGGCTCCGGCGTTATGACCATCACCCCTTGGCACGACACCACCGACTTTGACCTGTCCGAACGCCATCACTTGGACAAAGAACAGATAATCGACCGGTATGGAAAACTTCTGCCCATCGCCGGTGAATTTGCCGGCCTGAAAATTAAAGATGCCCGTTCCAAAATTGTTGCCAAACTGGAATCAAAAGGCCTCCTTGTTAAAACCGAAACCAAATACATCCACCGCGTCGCCGTCAACTCCCGCGGCGGGGGAGTGATTGAACCGCAAATTATGAACCAGTGGTTTGTCGCCGTCAATAAAACTTTCCCCATGGGCAATTCCTCTCTCAAGGGCATTAAAAAGGGGGATAAAGTTACGCTCAAAAAACTAATGCGGCACGCTGTTGAGTCCGGCCAGATAAAAATTATTCCCGCCCGCTTTTCCAAAATATACTATCAATGGATAGACAACCTCCGCGACTGGTGCATCTCCCGCCAAATCTGGTATGGGCACCAGATTCCTGTCTGGTACAAAGACAAAGAAATTTTTATTGATATCAAACCGCCTGCCGGCAAAGGTTGGCAGCAAGACCCCGACACACTGGACACTTGGTTCTCCTCCGGCCTCTGGACTTTCTCCGCCTTGGGTTGGCCCAAAAAAAATAAAGACCTCAAAACCTACCATCCCACCTCCGTCCTTGAAACCGGCTACGACATCCTCTTTTTCTGGGTCGCCCGCATGATTTTGATGTCCACTTTCCTGCTTGGTGAAGTACCTTTCCGTACCGTTTATCTGCACGGCTTGGTGCGTGACGCCCAGGGCCGGAAAATGAGCAAGTCCCTAAACAACGGCATTGACCCTCTGGATATGATTAAAAAATACGGCGCCGACGCCACCCGCTTGTCGCTTGTCATTGGCGTTGCTCCCGGCGGAGATCTTAATCTTTCCGAGGATAAAGTCCGCTCTTTCCGCAACTTCGGCACCAAAATTTGGAACGCCGCCCGCTTTCTTCTTATGAATCGACCAGCCAATTACAGTTCCGCTTCCGCTAAGCCGCGCCTCACCGCCGCCGACAAAAAACATCTTACCCGCCTTGCCGCTGTCAAAAAGAAAATCACCACCCACTACGACAAGTTTGAACTTCACTTGGCCGGCGAAACGGCCTATGCCTATTTCTGGGACGAGTTTGCTAACGGCGTACTTGAAAAATATAAAGAAAAGCTCCACTCCGGCTCTCCCCGGGAGCGCGCCGCCGCCTACTATCTTTTAGAAACCATTCTCCGCGAATGTTTAAAGCTTCTTCATCCTTTTATTCCCTTTGTCACCGAAGCTGTTTGGCAAAATATCCGTAACTCCGACCAGAAACGTCGGAGCCGCCCAGACAACCAGCCATTCCTTATGGTTAACAAATGGTAACTTAATCACCAAACCCGCCTCCTCGGCGGGTTTTTTCCACCAGTTCATCTCTAAAGATGTGATACAATTAATGTAATGAGCCGCAAACGTAGGCATAATAGGCACGGCAAGTTTTATTCTCAAAACCGCGTTTCCCTCGTGGACTCTTTGGGTTTGCGTGAAATCGCCTCCGAACTTTCCCGCCCCACCCCCGACATCCGCCTCGCTTATTTCCCCGCGGGAGAAGGTTATATGAGATCACAAACATATTTTCCTCCCGCTCCCGAAAAACCAAAACAAGAAAACAATACCTTCCCTGCCGTTGAACAGCCCCAAATCACAGTAGAACCAGAACCTCAACCCGTAAATACACCAGAACCACCCGTTTCTGAAACTCCCCCCATTTCTGAGCCAGCATCTCAATCTGAATCAGAACCAGCTTCTGTTTCCGAAATTCCACCCCCCCAACCCCAACCTTGGGTTGAAACTCTTCCTCACGCCGAAAGCGCGCCTCTAAAATCATCGGAAGATGATGATCAATGGTTAGAAGAACATCCTTGGTTAAAAGATCTTATTCTTCTAGAAAACCAGCCGCCAACCCCCACCCCCGAAACCCCGACCAGAACTCCGACTTCTGACGTCAGAGAAAGCATCGAGGAAGCTCCCTCCATTCCTGAAACTCCAGCGCCTCTAGCGAAAGAAGTTCCTATACACAATATTCCCCCTAGCGAAGCCGCCACTCATACTCCCAAAGAAGAACCCATTCCTGCTTCCTCGGAAATTTCTCCCATTCCCACTCCCGAAGCCCCCTCCGCGGAAACTTCTCCTATTTCCGAAATCCCTGAAGAAAAAAATACAAAACAAACAGAATCAACAAAAGAAAACCAAGAACCATCTTCTGAAAAAATATGTTCCCATTGTCTTAGAATCAACAAAACCAAAGCCAATTACTGTGGATATTGCGGGGAACAATTCGGTAATTTTGAAGAAGAAACTCACAAAATCTCGGACAGAATACAAAACACTTCCAAAAAAATAGAACTTACTCAAAATGAATTAAGTGCTTACAAAGACGCCCTCTCTCGAGTTACAAACCAAGAAAAAAGAGAAAAAATTATTAACGCCATTAACCTCCAATTAGAAAAAATAAATGAACTATTATTTGAACTAAACCTATTAGAGAGCCAACCCGCCGAATCCATAAATTATATTAATAAAACACCCGCCTCCTTCTCTAAAATATCTAAGAAGTCAAACCTTGCCACCAAAATTGAGGTGGGTCAAGAAGTAGTTAATGGTTTTATTAATTTCCCCCGCAACAGTATTAAAATTGGCGACCAGATTATCATTGAAAATCATGATGACTTCATACGTACATCCCCCGTTATGCATATTAGGGTTACTAAGAATGGTGAGTATATAATTGAAACTAAGACTTCATTTTATCTACTAAATATAGATAAAACAGCCGCTCCTTCTTCGGAAAACCCTACTGAACCCGCCCCCGTTGCTGAAACTCCAGCATCAACCTTACCTCCAAAAAAAGAAGCCGCCACTCATACTCCCAAAGAAGAACCTATTGCCACTCCAGAAACCCCCACCTCCGAAACCTCTCCAGAAAAGCCCGAAGAACCCGAAGTAAAATATCCTTCCGCCGAAAAGTGGGCCGATATTCTGACACATCACGGTATTCAAAAACCTCCCCGCGAACTTGCCGCCGCCATCAATAATTTGAATAAACGCAATCTTCCTCTTACCGCCGAACGGGTTTTCGAAGTTATCAAAATTAAAAAATGGCTCACTCAAGATGAAATTGATATTTTAGAAAAAACCCCCGAACTCAAATCCTTTATAGAGTCAAACGGTGCTTCTTCTCTTGAATCTCTGGCCCCCGAAACCACCGAACCCGAAGCGGAAGAACAGCTCGCCCAAGCCGAAGCCGCGGCCGAAGCCGCCGAACCCATCGCCGCCAAGCTGGAAGAATCTGATATTCTGGAAAAACCTCCCGCCCCCGCCACCATTGATTTTAAAATTGACGGTCTCGTAGAAGCAAATGACGTCAATTCTTTCCTGGTCGGTGATCTTTTCCAATCCGCTCTTGCCCGCGATAAAGAAGAAGGACTGAATAAAATTGCTTACTGGCTGGGCGAGCAGAGAAATAAAAAAGGATACCCCGTCACAGATATTAACAAAGAATTTCCAAGTTTTACCGACGCCAGTATCGCCGCTTATGCCAAATGGGACCACACTCAAGCCGAAAAAATCCTCGCCGCCTACCATGCCGCTAATGCCGAAAGAGAAAAACAAGAAAAAGATAAAGAAGCTGAAGTCGCCGCCACTCTGGAAACTCTCCCTCCTATCGCTAAACAATCCTTAGATAAGGGACTATGGAAACTCGGTTATATCATTCGGGAAAAAACCAACCATTGTCTCAAAGAAATTGCTTCTTCTGTCTCCAACTATGTTTCCAACGATTTTTTAAAAAGACATCTAAGCTCTGTTTCCGAAGCTTTTGCTGAACGTGAAAAATCAGCCCAAAAAGCCAGAGAAGGAAAGGGAAATTTACTTTCCAAAACCGCCAGTCTCTGGGCTGTTCCCGCCACCGTTATCCGCTGGGGAAGAATTTTAAACGGTTTTGGTTTAGCCAACCCCGTTCGCATAGCCATGATGGGCTCCATGACCGTCGGCTTTTTAGCTGATGTAGAAAAAGGTGCCCGTGCTAAAAACCGCACCGTCCTTGAAAAGGGGAGAGTGAAAGACGTTGAACGTGCCCAGGAAGAAGCCAATTATACCTTGGCGGAAGCTAGAAAGATTGCCAGTACCAGTGGCAGAGAAAATCCTTCCGCCGACGACCTCAAAAAGGCATATAGTGCCGGCATTTTGGATAACATTGCTAAAAGAATTTCCCGCCGCGGCCCTTACGAATATTATCATTCCTTAGCTGATGCCCGCGTTGAAAACACTATTGCTAAATTAAACAGGCAACTTACTCGGCTTGAAAAAAATGAAAATCTTTCCGCCGCTCAAAAAGAAAACGCCCGCCAAGAATTATTCTATCGCCACCGCCAATTCCTCCAAGATGTTGATGCTATGGTAAGCGACGCCGGTACTGTTGATCAGCTTCTCTACTACAGTAACCTCGTCTCCAAAGGCGCTAAAGTTGTTACCACCGCCCTCACCCTGGAGACCTTAGCCGAAGGCGCTTACCGCCTCTTCCAGCACGCCGATGCTTTTGAAGAGCAGATTAGTTCTCTTTGGAAAGGCAAAACCATACCTCCACCTATTACCTCTAACAACCCCTCTTTAACCGAACAATTGGGCCTTAAAGATATTTTAGAAAGCAAAACTGCCGACGAGAGGCGCCTTCACGAAACTATTATTGACGGCACTAGCAGAAAACCGGTCTCCAAGCCCCTCACCGCCAGCCTTGAATCCAAAACCCCTAGCGGTCCTTCTTATCGCCACCCCGAAATTGCCAACAT
>CAYIDJ010000015.1:0-13787 GCA_964362215.1 uncultured Candidatus Saccharibacteria bacterium | reverse complement strand
CCGCCAATTTTCACTTTTTGTGAAATCGTAAGAAACAGCCTCGGCGCAAAGCGCCTCGGCATGGTATTTTTCCGCTATTTTGAAGGCATTTTTGAAATCCAAAAACAAAGTGCGCTCGGCAATGATGTGGGTCGAGACGTATGAGGATGAGGGCATCGAACGGCATCGCGACGACAAGTACGGCACCGAGCTCACGTTCGTCTACGCTGAGCAGCTCAAGAGCCTGAAGGTCGAGAACGGCGCATCGCCCAAAAACAGGGCGATTAAGGTCTTCATCGAGGCGTTGCCGGACGACACGCCAATCATCCTGCTCTGGCGGTGAGGACAAGATGTTCTCTCCGCCGCAACACAGGCGCACGACCTTACGGGTACGGCGCTTTTTTGTTGAAATGATTAAGGAGGTTTTTTGGGCTTGATTTGTGAAGACATTAGTGCTAATGTCTTTATCAGAACGTACAAAATAATCTTTTAAGGAAAGGAGAATTTTCGTGCAAATCATGAAGAAGTTGATAATTTATGAGGTTAAGGCCACAAGATCAAGTATCGCACCTTTTCAAATTGTTTTGGAGGGAAACCCCTTAGGGCAGGAAGGGAAATCGTTTTTCATGGTTGACAAAGATACCTGCTCACGCTTTGGTATCCCAATGTCGCTTAATCTGGTTGGACGCACACTGGTTTTCTATTTTGAGAACCGTGAGCTACCACTTCAAACTGATGGGTGTTTTAAGGGACATATGAATGCGGAATTACTTAACGCGGATGACTTAATGATTCACTCGCTATATAAGAAAGAGAGCACGTCTTTCTTATATAACACAAGACCGCAGTCGAAGCATATTAAAGTATCGCGGGTGCTGGAGTTGGTGTCTTTTGGCGGTGGCGAAGGTTTCTTGCCGTGCCCGTTCTATCAAATTGCCGTTGAACTCACCGAGGAAGAGTATGAAGAGTGCATAGTTCTTTCGCCGATATCAGTTATCCGTGTGAGTTTACTGCTGGTGCTGGTGTGATGTGATGTTAAGTGCAGAACAAACATATTTTTAAGGGAGGTTTAACGAGATGATAAAGCGGGAAATATTGTTGTTTTAATGTACGCCTCAAATACCTACTACACCAATATTTTGAGAGCTGATGATCCTAAGGTGGTAATGGCCGGAGTTATCATTGATGAGAAGAAAGAGACCTGGGAAGGGCCTGGTGACGAATTGCTATCTAGACCAACAGTAAGGAGAATAGGCGAGTGCCGTTATCCACCATGGGGGAGTCAAGGTGGGGTAATAGGCGTGTATGACAGGATGAATGACATACACCTTGATTTAATGGTAAGCCATGGAAGGGAAGCAGTTAAGCCGCCCAGTAGTGTGGTTTGACGGCTGTCTATGGGAATTGCTTTAGGACTGCGTTTCGGCGCAGTCCTTTTTTGTTAAGATGATAACTGGATCCCATCCCCGTTTTCGCGAGGACTAAAGGCCGCTGGGATGACAGAAGGAAAAGGCGGAAATGACAGTGAGAGGAGTAAAGTGGGGGCTGTTGAAAAGTCGGTTGACGAGGTGGGTTATAATAAAGGCAGAGCGAATAGAGCCCTCTTTCGTTGAAACTACAGGCGGGCAAGCAGTAAAATTCGCAAAAAGGTCGCCTAACACTTTTAACAACAGTATATTATGAACAAACTCAACATGCTGGACTGGATTACGCTTATTTTAGTAATCATTGGCGGCATAAACTGGGGTTTGGTGGGAATTGCCAACTGGAATTTAGTGGAGACGATCTTGGGAAGTGGTGTGTCAGCAATAGTTTATGATTTGGTTGGTTTGTCGGCGCTTTACATTCTTATCATTTCCGGCAAGCTAGCAAAGAAATAAGGGGGTAACTGGATTCCCGCTGGCGCGGGAACCCGCCCAACGGAGTTGTTCGGGCAGGCCCGCCCAACAGAGTTGTTCGGGCAAGTGACAGAAGGGGAATGAATTCCGGTAAACTTACAAAAATAGATTCTGACTGTAGTCGCGAGTCTATTTTTGTTTTTACTTAGAAAAAGGCGGGTGGTATGGAATGTTGACTTGGGTATTTTTTATATTATAATAGTTAATGCTTTATTATGAGTGAAGAAGAAAAGAAAAACGAAGATAAAAAGGAGGAAAGCACGGGGGAGCTGGAAGGGGAAATACCAAAGGTGGCAGGTGAGTTAGAAGTGTGCCGAAAAGAACGGGAGGAGTATCTAAACGGTTGGCGGCGGGCGAAGGCGGATTTGGAGAACTATAAGAAAGAGGAGATGGCGCGGGCGGAGATGGTGATAAAATTCGCCAATGAGTCGCTATTGGGGGAACTGACATCAATTGTTGATAGTTTTGATTTGGCGATAAAAGCGGAACCGGATAGCCACGGGACGCGTCTTATTCGTGACCAATTGGCAAAGATTTTATCCAAGTACGGGCTGGCGGAGATAAAAGCGGAGGCGGGGCAAAAGTTTGACCCTAAGGAACACGAGGCGGTAGAGACGGTAGAAATAAAAGAAGGAGAAGAGACGGGAATAATAGCAGAAGTAATAGGAGGCGGGTGGAAATTGTATGATACGGTACTGAAACCAGTGAGAGTTAAGGTTTTGAAATAACGGAGTTGTTCGGGCAAGTGATAAAGGAGAGCGGGAGTGACAAGAAAGTTTTATAATATAAAATATAGTAAAATAAGATAAAATACTATGGGAAAAATTTTAGGAATTGATTTGGGGACAACCAACTCGGCGATGGCGGCGGTGATAGGCGGCGAGGCAAAAATTATTGAGAATTCGGAAGGAAACAGAACAGTGCCGTCAATGACGGCGATGGGGAAGTCGGGAGAGCGGCTGGTGGGGCTTTTAGCCAAGCGGCAAGCGGTGACTAATCCGAAAAACACCATTTTTTCGGTGAAGCGCATGATGGGGCGGAAGTTTTCCGATCCGGAGGTGGCGAAAGAGAAAAAGCTGGCGCCTTATGAGATACGAGAGTCGGCGACGGGCGGAGTGGAAGTGAAGATGGGCAGTGAATGGTACACGCCGGAAGTGATTTCTTCCATGATTTTGGCGAAACTGAAGGCGGACGCGGAGGTGAAATTAGGAGAGACGGTGACGGACGCGGTGATAACGGTGCCGGCTTACTTTGATGACAGCCAGCGGCAGGCGACCAAACACGCTGGCGAGATAGCGGGGTTTAAAGTGCGGCGGATTTTGAATGAGCCGACGGCGGCGGCGCTGGCATACGGAATAGCACAGGCGAAGGAACAAAACCAGCAGATAGCGGTTTATGACTTTGGGGGAGGCACTTTTGACGTGTCGGTGCTGGAAGTGGGAGCGGATACGGTGGAGGTGAAGGCGACGGGTGGAGACACTTATCTGGGCGGGGATGATTTTGACCAGCGGGTGATTGAGTATTTAGTCGCCGAGTATAAAAAACAGGAAGGAGTGGACATCAGCCGCGACCCGCTGGCGCTGCAGAGATTAAAAGAAGCGGCGGAGAGAGCGAAGCATGAATTATCCACAGCCAAAGAGACGGAAATAAACCTGCCGTATATTACTTCGGGCGCGGACGGGCCGAAACATTTTTTAATGACTTTATCGCGGGCGAAGCTGGAGTCATTAGTGGCTGACTTAGTTGAGCGGTCAATAAGCATTGTGAAGGAGGTGGTAACGGGCCAGGCGCCGAAGGGGGCGGGGATGAAGCTGGCTGATATTGACGAGGTGATAATGGTCGGCGGACAGACGCGCATGCCGGCGATGGTTGAGGCGGTGAGCAAGCTTTTCGGGAAGGAGCCGCACCGCGGGATAAATCCGGATGAGGTGGTGGCGGTAGGGGCGGCGGCGCAAGCGGAAATTATTGCCGCCAAAGACGAGGGAAGGAAGCCGGAAGGAGAAGTGAAAGACATACTACTACTGGACGTGACGCCGCTGACCCTATCTATTGAAACCTTGGGGGGGGTGGCGACGCCGATGATTGCGAAAAACACGACTATCCCGACGGAGAAGAAACAGGTTTTTTCCACGGCGGCCGACAACCAGCCGTCAGTGGAAATTCACGTGTTGCAGGGGGAACGGCCGATGGCGTCCGATAATAAGACATTAGCCAAGTTTATTTTGGATGGTATTCCGCCGTCGCCGCGAGGAGTGCCGCAAGTGGAGGTTATTTTTGACATTGACGCCAACGGAATTTTAAACGTGACGGCGGAAGACAAGGCGAGCGGAAAAAAGCAGTCGGTTAAAGTGGAGGCAACTTCGGCGCTTTCCAAAGAGGAAGTGGAAAAGTTGCGGCGGGAAGCGGAACAGTATGCCGTGGCGGACAAAGAAAAGAGAGAAACGATAGAGGCGCGCAATCAGGCGGAAAGTTTGATTTATTTGGCGGAGAAGACATTGAGGGAGTCGGGAGATAAGGCGCCGGCGGATATAAAACAGCAAATAGAGGAAAAGGTGAAGCATTTGAAAGAAATAAAAGACGGGGCAGACCGGGCGGCAATAACGGAAGCGGCTGATGAACTTTCCAAAGCGCTTCAAAAGATAGGACAAGCCATGTATAATAAGGGAGATGGCAACACAAGCGGAGCAGAGGGACCTAACGAGCAACATTAACCGGGTGGTGCGGCAGACGGAGGTGGAGAGTTCGCACTGGAAACAGCTGACGATAGGAGCGTTGGGATGTTTTACGGCGGTTTTGTTTTCTTACGCTTTTTATCAGTTTTTAACCAGCAGCACCGGGGCAAGTTTTTGGTTTGTTGGTACGGCGCTGGCGGCTTGGACAGTGATTTTTCTTTTACAGACGACGTTGTTGGAGGGGGAGAGGATATTAATCTGGTTTACACTGGGAGAGGCGGTACTGCTGGCGGCGATTTTCTTTTTGACGAGCAATATAGCGGCAACGGCGATAGGAACAGCGGCAACGGCGGGAATGTTGGCGGCAGCGGCGGCAGGAGGATATCGCGAGCGAACAGATCGGCTTAGAATCAGATTTTTCCGAGTGGGAAGAGTGACGTTAGCCAGGTTTTCCACAGCGATGGCGATTTTCGCGGCGGCGGCGTATATCGCGGTGGCGCTTTCCGCCAGCGTAACTTTGGTTTCTAAAGAAATTTTTAAACAGACGTTTTTTGCGGGGTCGGACTGGATAGGCAAGGTAATTCCGGGAATTTCTTTAGAGAACACTATCCGGCAGAATGCCGAGGTTTTGGTGCGCCGACAAATAACACAAAATCCAAAAATGGCGGCGCTGTCGGCGGCGGAGCAGCAGTCGCTGGTGGAGCGGAGCGCGCGGGAGTACGAGGGATATTTGTCAAATTTATTCAAACTGCCGGTGGATGTGCGGGCGGACACGGCGGACGCGTTGTCTTCACTTTTGTCGCTTAAGGTTGAGCAGTTAGTTAAAACCTACGGCTCGATCGTGTATTTTATAGCGGCAGCGATTTTTGTTCTGATTTTGAAAGGGGTGGCGCCGATTTTTTACTGGCCGATGATTTTTATCGGCTGGCTGGTTTATCAGCTGATACTGGCTTTCGGTTTCGCCCATTTGGCGTACGAGAACCAGGCGAAGGAAGTGATAATAATGAAGTAGGGCTCGCCAGACCAAAGAAATCTTGTTTAGACATTAATCAGGCGGCTTATAGCATATTTTCGCTACCGTGAAAACTCCCAGTTCCGATAGCTTCGCTATCGAGAATCCTCGATTTTTGTGAACAAAAATCGGGACGAGAGAATGGACTACGCCTCGCCCTCGCTCTCCGCTAAAGGCGGAACCATGCCCGCTCGGGCTCGGATGCGCGCTCAAATATACTATGAGCCGCCTGACTTGATTATTCTTTCTTTGGTGTGGACTTGTTGGGGTTGGGGGGAGAGGGAGAGAATCCGTCGGCTAAAGTTTGTTATAAAAAAGCCGCCACGATGGGTGGCGGCATGGGAAAGGCAAAGATATACTTAAAGGTTTAATAGACCTTTAAGCTCGAGGGCTTTTGGTTCCAGTAAGGTAAGTTAGTGTGTTATAATTAAAGGAGAGCAAGCGTATGTTTGAACGCAGTTTTTTGAGTAGATGGGGAGTGTCGGGAGCGGCGGCATTGCCGGTGGTACTTGTGATTGGCAGTGTGGTTTTGGAACTGACGCTGGTTTCGTCTTTTGTGGCCTATACCTTGTCACAATCGGGTTTCGGAGAGCGGGCGAGCACAGAAGCGTTGTTTGTCGCCCGGTCGGGAGCGATGGATGCTATCCGCAAAGTGGTGCGCAATAAAGATTTTTCGGACGCGGACGGATACACGCTTACGGTGGGAAGCAAGTCGGCGTCGGTGACGGTGACGAAGGACTCGCCGACGACGGGGCAGACGAGAGTTGTTTCCACCGGCACGGCCTGGCTCCGACAGAAAAAGATTCGGGCGGATCTGACAGTCAACGCCACCACTGGAGAAGTCAACTTAATTTCATTTGAAGAAATAGATTTATGAAGAAGGGAGTCGTGGCGGTATGGATACAAAAGTTTGTGCGCGCTTTCAGCCAAGCGCCACCGGTGGGAGGGCTAGAGATAACGCCAGGCGGTTTTCGCTACGCGCTGGCCTCGGGAAACCGGCTGATTACGGCCTCGCTGCGGCTGCCGCCGGGGATAATTAACAATCATCTGGTTGCCGATCCGCAAAAACTGATGCAGGCGTTGCGGTTTTTCTCGGCCCAGGTACGGGCGGCAACGGGACAAAAACTGCCGCTGCCGGTGGTTGTATCTTTACCTTTTTCACAGACGTATTTGCAGGTCTTCCAGTTGCCGATATTGCCGCGGCGTGAGAGAGAGGACGCGGCGCGGCTTAATTTGCAGATGATATCGCCTATTCCGCTTAGTATGGCATATTGCGATTGGGAAGAGCTGGGACCGGTAGACGGTCCAAACGGCAATCAAGTTGACTACTTGGCAGCGTTCGCGCCGGCGGCGGAGGTGGATGCTTTCACGAGAGCGCTTAGCGAGTCGGGATTTATAACGGTGGCGGTTGAGTTTTCTTCGCTGGCGCTGGCGCGGCTGGCGGCGGAGACAATGCCGACGCAGGAGACATACCTGCTGGTGGCGGCGGCGGAAGACGGTTTGGATGTCATAATTATCCGTCAGGGGAAGGTCTATTTTAATTACTCGATGTCTTGGCAGGCGATGGGGGTGGGGGTGGGGGGGATAACGACGCCGGATTTCGCGGCGGCGTTGACAAAAAGTTTACATCAGGTGCTTAATTTTTACGTCGGTCGGTGGGGTGAGGGAGGAATAAAAGAAGCGGTGGTGACCGCGCCGGACGGCGGACAGATTTTAGCGGAAGCGGTAGCCAAATCGGGACTTAATTTGTCGGTTAAGCCGCTAATATCAGCCCGGTTTGGTTCGCAGTTAGACCCGCACTGGTTTGTGCCGGCGGGGATGGCTTGGCGGGGAGAAATACCGCGCGCGCAGGACAAGCTGGTAAGTTTGGCGCAGGTGGGAACGGAGGCGGAGTACGCCAATGTGCAAGTGGGCGCTTTTATCAGATTTTGGAGAACAGTTTTGGTGTCGGCATTAGGTTTTTTGGCGGCAGTGTTTTTAATCTCTAATGTTTTTTTAGGGCAGAAGTCAGAGGAGTTGTCTTCTAACGGCATGACTTCGGGACGGTACGCGGAGATTATCAAAGAAACTTCCGTTTTGACGGAGCAGGCAGAAGAATTTAACGGGCTGATTGAGACGATAAAACTTTCGGAAGAGGAGCGTGTTTCCTGGACGCCGTTTTTAAGCAAGATGGCGACTTTAGCCGGTTCGCAGATAACTATCCAGAGAATTTTTTACCAATCGGCGGCGGCGCCGGTGGTGGTTTCGGGAGTGGGAAGCAGTGAGCAGGCAGTTTTGGCTTTCAAAGAAAAATTGGAGCAGAACGGGGATTTTTCGGAAGTGGCTTTGCCGCTTTCCAATGTGTCTCACATCGGCGACCGAGTATCGTTTAATTTGAGTTTTTTAATTAAGGAGTCGCCGGAGCGATAAATAACGGCGCGGTCGGCGAGCGGTATTTTTTTGAGGACGAATTCTTCGGCGCGGGGGCGGGGGCGGCCGGGAGAAAGAGGTGGGCGGATGCCGACTTTGAAACGCGGAAAAGCGTCTAGGCCGAGAGCGGCGAGGACGGACTCTACGCCGTGGTGGCCGCCGGCGCTGCCTCCGGAAACGATTTTAGAGCGTCCCAGGGTCTGGTCGGAGTCGTCGTGAATGAGAAGGAGATTAGTTGGCGAGGCATTGAGGAAAGAGAGGGCGGCGGAAACAGCGGCGCCGGATTCGTTCATAAAGGTTTCCGTTTTGACAATAGTAAGGCGGTCTAACCGGCAGTAGGAAAAGTTGCGGTAGGAGGAAAAGGAAACGTCGCTGGCGAGGTAGTCAGCGATGAGGCGGCCGACGTTGTGGTAGGTGTAGCGATACTTGGTTCCGGGATTACCGAGGCCGACAAGGACAGTAATGTTTTTGAGAGGATCCATTGATGTATTATAAACCCTAAACTCTAAATTCTAAACTCTAAACAAGTTTAAAGTACACAAGCAAATTCCGATTTGCTTGTGTACTTTGACAATAGGAAACATTCTCTTATAATTAAAAAACAATGAGAGCTTTTCTTCTGCCGGCGTTAGAGGTGTTGGAGGTACTACTGATTGCTTTTGTGTCAGTGGCGATAATCAAAACATATTTGGCGCAGCCGTTTTTGGTGAGCGGCGATTCAATGGAGCCAAATCTTTCCGACGGCAATTATTTGCTGGTGGATGAGGTGTCATACCGTTTCCGCAATCCGGGGCGCGGAGAGGTGGTGGTATTTCGCTATCCGCAAAACGAATCGGTGTTTTATGTGAAGAGGATAATAGGTCTGCCGGGTGAGACGGTTAATGTGGAAGACGGAAAAGTGACAATAATAAATGACGGTTATCCGCGGGGAATGGTATTGGCGGAGGACTATCTGCCGCTATCGGCGCGGACGGCAGGAAATCTTGAGGTGAAGCTTCAGGAAGGCCAGTATTTTGTGATGGGAGACAATCGCTTGTACAGTTTTGACTCTCGCAGCTGGGGGACGTTGCCGCAGAGAGATATACTGGGAGTGGTGCGCTATAATTTGTGGCCGATAAACGAGGCGCGGGCGGTGACGGTACCAGTGTATTAGAAGTTGAGGAAGTTTACCCGACGTAAACTTTTGAGGGTGATTATGGCAATAAATTTACCAAAACCGGAGCAGGAGAAAGGAATGGAAGAGAAGCCAGCGAAGAGGCAGAAGCCGCCTACTTTTCAGTCAGTAACTGGTATTTATGAAATATTGCCGGAGGAGGCCCCGATATGGGAAAAGGCATACTCGGCTGTGAAAAATGCCGCGCAATTTTACGATTTTAAGAGGATGGAGACGGGTATTATTGAAAACGCGGACTTGTTTGCGCGGGCGGTGGGGGAAGACACGGATATAGTGACTAAGCAGATGTTTTTTGTGCGGTCACGAACGCACCAATGGGTGCTCCGGCCGGAGGGAACGGCGCCGATAGTGCGGGCGTATCTTCAATATGGGATGAGTGCTTGGCTGCAACCGGTCAAACTTTATTATTTTGGTCCTATGTTCCGGCACGAGAAACCGCAGGCGGGGAGATACCGTCAGATGCAGCAGACGGGGTTTGAGGTTTTAGGAGGAGAGCCGGACGCGATTTTTGACGCGCAGGTGATGTTGGTGGCTTTCAGAATACTGCGTGATTTGGGTATAAAAGAGGCGGTGACGGAGGTAAACTCAATCGGTTGCCGTGTTTGTCAACCGAACATCAAGCGGAAGCTGGTGGCTTATTACAGGACCAAGGCCAGTAAGGTGTGCGCTGACTGCCGCGCGCGGATTAACCGCAATCCCTTCCGGTTATTGGATTGTAAACGGGAAGAGTGTCAGGAAGTAAAGGCGGGAGCGCCGACGATTCTGGACAGTTTGTGTTCGGGATGCAAGGCGCATTTTCGGAACTTATTGGAGCACTTGGACGAGCTTAAAGTTCCATACCGACTGAACAACAGTTTAGTACGCGGTTTGGATTACTATAACCGGACGGTGTTTGAGTTTTTCGCGGCGGAGGCGGGGGAGGGAAAGGCGGGACTGGCAATCGGCGGCGGGGGAAGATACGACTATCTAATTGAGGCGCTGGGCGGCCGGCCGGCGCCGGGATTGGGGTTTGCTTTCGGGCTGGAGAGGTTAGTCGGGATAATTAAAGATAGAAAGAACGGCGGGGGGCGGGGGCGGCGCCAACAGGTGTTTTTCATTCATGTGGGTGAGGTGGCCAAAAAAAAGAGTTTGGGTATTTTGGAAATGCTTAGAAAGGAAAATATACCGGTGGCGGCGTCGTTGGGCAAGGACGAACTGGGCAGGCAGATAGCGCTGGCGGACAAGGAGGGAATAGAGATTGTGCTTATATTTGGCCAGAAAGAGGTTTATGAGGATAGTATTATCGTCAAAAATCTCAAGACGGGAATTCAGGAGACGGTGCCGATCAGGAAGATGGTGGAGGAGATTAAGAGGAGGATAAAGAATGAGTGATTATTTACGGAGATGACTTCTCTGTGAGACACGTGTATTTTTTTGCTAAAAAATCACTCTGACTCGCACCGTCGTGCTCCGCGCGGTCTCACAGAGAAGTCATCTCCTCCAAGTTGTTAAATGGTTTAAGATTTTATTACATATGGATTGTTTGTTTTGTAAAATAGCGAAAAAGGAGATTTCGGCGGAGGTGGTGTATGAGGATGAGGCGGCGATGGCGATTTTAGACATTCACCCGCGGGCGCCGGGGCATGCGTTTGTGATTCCGAAAGCGCACGCGGCGAATTTAACGGAATTGCCGGATGAGCTGATAGAGCCGCTTTTTAAGGCGGTTAAGAAAGTGGCTACGCTTTTGAAAGATAAAGTAAAGGCGGACGGAATAACGGTTGGCATCAATCAGGGGCGGGCGAGCGGGCAAGAAGTTGACCATCTGCACGTCCATATTCTGCCGCGGTTTATGGGAGATGGAGGCGGGTCGGTTCAGTCCGTGGTGAATAATCCGAGAGGAAAGTTTAAAGTTTAATCCGTCGGCTGGCGGATAAAAATCAATCCGCCGGTTAGCGGACAAAATGATGCCGATTTTATCGAGCATCCTCGACAAAGTCGGGACAAATAAAAATGTAAAAATGAGGAACAAATAAGAATTTGTTTATGGAGTTGACTAGAAGGTGGATTTTGTTTTAAGATTGCAGTTATGGAAATTACACGCAAGGAAGGCGAGGCGGCCAGTTCGTTAATATACCGCTTTACTAAAAAGATGCAGCAAAGCGGTCTTTTAAGGGAGGTTAAGAAGCGGCGTTTTCATAATCGTCCACAGAGCAGAATCAAGAGGCGGGTGTCGGCTCTTTTTCGAGCTAAGAGGGCGGGAGAGATAAGGAGGTTAAAGAAGATGGGAAAAATCTAGAAAGTTCAATCCGCCATCCGCCAGTTGGCGGAGGCGGATAAAAATCAAAATGAAAAATTATAGTGACTTACTAGTGTAAGTTTTTTATTAGATTGAATGAGTGAAATGGGGGATAAAATAAAAAATGATTTGACGGTGGCGCTTAAGGCCGGAGAGGCGGAAAAGGTGAGTGTTTTGCGTATGCTCATGGCGGCATTACACAACGCGGAGATTGAGAAGCGGGGGAAGAGCGGAACGGCAGAGTTGGCGGCAGAAGAAGAGACTACAGTGCTGTCTAAAGAGATGAAAAAGCGCAAGGAGGCGGCGGAGCTTTATCGTCAGGGCGGACGAGCAGAACTGGCGGAAAAAGAAATGAAAGAGGCAGAGATAATCGCGGCGTATTTGCCGTCTATGGTGGGTCGTGAGGAGATAGAGAAAGTGGTGGATGAGGTGATGTATACGGAGAAAGGAGAATTTGGCGTGATAATGAAACAGGTGATGGGAAAATTGAAGGGAGTGGCGGACGGAAAAGAAGTCGCCGCGATTATAAAGGAAAGATTAAAGTAAATTTTGTGGTACGCGTTTTTATTTTAGATAAACGGGGGCGAGGGATAGAGGTGGAGGTAAAGCGGGCGGCAGAGAAGACGTTGCAAGCGCTTCAATTGGAAAGGAGGACAGTAGACATTTATATAATTTCCGCGGCCAAGTCCAAGGAGTTTAACCGCAAATACCGCGGCGTTGACACGCCGGCGTCGGTATTGTCTTTTCCGGAGGGGAGCGAATGGCCTCATCCGGAGGAAAAAGGCGGGCGGCAATTGGGAGAAATATATTTGGCGCCTGCCTATTTGAAACGAAAAGGGTATAGTGTACAATTACTTATCATACACGGGGTTTTGCACTTGCTGGGATTTGATCACCAGACAAAAAAGGAAGCGTGGCGGATGGAAAAAGAAGAGGAACGCGTCCATAAATTAGTCCGCTGAAGAAAAACATCTGGTGGAAAGCGAAGAACGGCGACACGCTGGCAGGCCGTGTAGGTTTTAATTACTACTATGAGACGTTTCATAACAGGATTGGATATAGGCACGGCGGCGGTAAAGACAGCAGTGGCTGAAGTCGGCAAGGACGGACAGCCGACTGTTATTTCGCTGTCGCGGCATCCGTCACTGGGCGTCCGTAAAGGAGTAATCGCTTACATTGATGATGCACAGGCGGGAGCGATGGCGGCGTTGGAAAAGGCAAAGGGAGTGTCTAAAGCGGCGCTACGCAATCTTTTCATAAACGTCGGTGGCACAAATACGGTGCTTCGGCGGTCGCGGGGAATGGTAGTGGTATCGCGAGCGGACAGTGAGATTTATCAGGATGACATTGACCGCGTGATGAAAGCGGCGCAGGATGTGGTGCGGGCGAAAAACAGGACGGTAGTGCACGCCATCACCAACGACTTTATCGTGGACGGTATGTCTAACGTCAGTGATCCGACAGGATTAACCGGAAATAAATTGGAGGTGGACAGCTTTGTGATTGACACTTTCGCGCATGACGTTCGCAATCTGGAAAAAGTGGTGGAGAAGGCGGGGCCGGTTATAGGCGGTTTCTTTTTTAACCCGCTGGCGGTGGCGCGGGCGGTATTAACTAAAAATCAACGCGACTTGGGAGTGGCGGTGATTGATATCGGCGCGGGGACAACGGATTTGGCCGTTTATGAGGAAGGGAAGCTTTTGCACGCGGCGGTACTGCCGATAGGGTCGGCGAATGTGACTAATGATTTAGCGATCGGGATGAAGGTGCCGATTGAGGCGGCGGAGTCGCTGAAATTGTCGTTTGGGTACGCAATCGCGCGAGACATTCCTCTCAAAGATAAACTTGATTTGAAAAAAGTGGACCAGAAATCAAAGAATCAGATATCGCGGCGGTTTTTTTCGGAAATTATTGAGGTGCGAATGCAGGAAATTTTTGAGCTCGTTAATAACGAGCTTAAGTCAATAGATAAGGAGAAAAATCTGCCGGCGGGAGTGGTTTTAACCGGCGGGGGCGCGAAACTGCCGGGAGTGGTGGAACTGGCGAAGCGGGAACTGAAACTGCCGGTACAGTTGGGAATAGTGGGGCCGGGGACATTACCATGTCAAAACAGTGAGATTACAGAGAAGGCCGAGGATCCGGAGTACGCTAACTGTTTGGGGCTGGTGTTGTCGGGACACGATTTGATGCGGGAGACAGGAACAGGATTTGAAAATCTGTTTTCCAAAATACTTAATTATTTTCTGCCATGAGTATAGCGACAACCAAAAGAAAGCGGGGAGGCGGCGCGGCAGCCAAAAAAGTGGAATGGGCGGTAAAGGTGAAAGTGGTGGGGGTGGGGGGCGGCGGAGGCACCGCCATTTCAAGG
>CAYIDJ010000014.1:0-15068 GCA_964362215.1 uncultured Candidatus Saccharibacteria bacterium | reverse complement strand
TGACTTTTTCTAATAAACACCACACAAAACACCACGCTCTATAGAGCGTGGTGTTTTGTGTGGACCCAGCCGGACTCTCCCGATATTTAACTCAACTTTATTGAGTTGAAATATCGAGGACTCTCGATTTTGTAGTTCCGCCTTGCGGAAACAAAATCGGAGGAACCAACCACCTCCACATTGTCCCGATGGCTTAGGTGGACCCAGCCGGACTCGAACCGGCCACCTCCACATTGCAAATGTGGCGCTCTACCGGATGAGCTATGGGCCCACCTAAGCCATCGAGGATCCTCGACTTCCTTATTATATTTATAATCGTGTGTCGGGACAAATGTGGCGCTCTACCAGATGAGCTATGGGCCCTTATTCCCTATTTTTATACCAAAAATACGGACTAAAAGCAAAAAAAATGCCCCGACGAGTATGTCCGTCAGGGACTTCTTGGTTTCTAATTCGACCTTTTCTACCTATTTTTACAACTGACTTTAAACTTTATTACACCATTTCCCTTTGGTTATTACTCGCCTGTCCAAGTTGTTTCTGTTCGGACGGAGAGCTTGCCGCCCCGCGGCCTGGTACACTCTAATAAACCAAGTTAGAATCCCTCTTTTGTGCGCCCACGAGGGATTGAACCTCGGACCTCTTGCGTGTCATGCAAGCGCTCTACCACTGAGCTATGGGCGCATTAAAATTATTTTTTTCCCCTTCTTTATTTGGTTATTGTTTCTTGGGATTTGGAGCTTACCGCTTGGCGTCTGGTGGGTGTGGGAGGGATCGAACCTCCGGCCTTTCCCTTATCAGAGGAATGCTCTACCACTGAGCTACACACCCTAAGATTAATTCTGGTCTTACTCCCAACACTATTTTTACTATTTCTGGCGAAGAGCATCACTCGCCTCCTTCAGATTAAACGACGCCTGCTGTCCAGCCCCCTTAACATTCACGTTAAAAGCGCTATTGAAACTGTCTACCAAAAAACTGATGCTTCCCGCCAGATACCAGATGGTGACGATAAAAATTAAAACTCCAGCAATGACAAAAGTCAATTCCGTCCGCTCATCCATCAGTTTTTGCCAAAAATCTTTTATACTGGTTTTTGTATTCATATTTACTGGCGACGGTAAACCACCTCGCCGCGACCGGACAGGCGATAAGTGCCGTCATCGCTCAAACGCGTGATATCAATATTGGTTAAATGGACGATAAAGCGGGAGGAATTAAGCGCATCCAGAAAAGAAACAATATCACTCCAGCGCCCGTCAACCGTCAAGGTAACGCCGGTGGAACCAAAACGGCCATTCCCTCCCTGACTTTCACCGCTAAAAGCCGGAACAACATTGACATTTGTAGTGGCGGCCAGATCGCCAAGCTCTCTGGAAAATCCAAGCAGGTCGTCTTGTCCCGCCATCTTTTTTTTCAAGAGGGGAGCGAGAGTTTCCGCCTGTCTGGCTTCTTCTTCCAATCGTCGGCGCAATTCCAAAATAGTGGACTCCTGCTGTATCTCCTGACTGCGACGGTTAAGCTCGGTGGCCTTGGCGGTAATACCGGAACTGGCAAAGCGGATAGCAATAAGCTCAAGAATAATAACGCCGCCGGCTACCAGCGTCCCCAAAGTCAGCACTCTTTTCACCATCTCCATTAAACTTTGACCCAACACCCTCATACCTCAATAATAACACAAGTATTGAAAATTTATTGCTTTTTTATGCATCTAGTTTGATTTTACCTCTTAAACTATTCCTAAAATTCTTACCTGCCCCGTGGCGAAGCTCTACGGGGGGAATTTAGAAATAGTTTAAGTATGATATTTGTCTTTTTCCGCTACTTACTTGTATAATTCATAGACATTATGAAAAACTTCTGGATAACTTTTATCATCATCATTCTTATAATCGTTGGTGGCATTGTGGCGTTGGAGTGGAGTCGCGGTGGCCCCGCCGGCTCTGCCGTTCCTCTTGCCGTCGCCGACGACTGGACGCGCGGCTCCGGCTCGATCTCTCTCATTGAATACAGCGACTTTCAGTGTCCTGCCTGCGCCGCTCACAAACCGCTTCTCTCCCAACTCCTGACTGAATTTGACGGCCGCCTCTCTCTTACCTACCGTCACTTTCCGCTCTCTTCCATTCATAATAACGCCGCCGCTTCCGCCCGCGCTTCCGAAGCCGCCGGACTCCAAGGCAAGTTCTGGGAAATGCACAACGCCCTCTTTGATAATCAATCTGAATGGTCGGAAACCGCCGACCCGACGGAACTCTTCATCAAATACGCCTCCGGTCTCGGTTTGGATGTCGCCCGCTTTCAAACTGACCTTAATGGCGACATCGCTTCCGCCCGTGTTTCTGCCGACGCCACCGAAGCCGCCTCCCTTAACCTCAACAGCACCCCCACCTTCTTCTTAAACGGCCGCCGTATCTTGCCGCGTAGTTATAATGACTTCGTTTCCGCCGTCAACCAAGAACTCTCTAAAAATTAACTTTCTTTCTTCCTGTTTATAAACTAAAATAAAAATACTATGCCAAAAATAACTATTTACTCCACTCCCACCTGCGCTTTCTGCCAAATGGCCAAAGAGTTCTTTGCGACGCACAATCTTGCTTATACCGACATCAACGTTGCCGAAGATCGCGTCAAAGCGCAGGAAATGGTAGAAAAATCAGGACAGTTGGGCGTGCCTGTAATTGTTATTGCCAACAGCGGCAAAGAAAACATCGTCATCGGCTTTGACCGCGCGGAACTTACCTCGCTTTTAGATGTTAAAAAATAAAAAAATAAAAGTTCCCTCGCGGCGGATAGAAAAGGAAATCTTAGCCGGCCCCACCGCCAAAACCCAAACCTGGCGCATCTTTGAGATTATGGCCGAGTTTGTTACCGGCTTTGAACTGTTGAGTAAATATAAAAAGGCGGCCTCTTTCTTCGGCTCGGCGCGCTTCAAATCAAATAACCAGCACTATCGCGAAGCCGTCAAGCTCGCTAAACTACTCTCCCGCGACGGCTACGCCATCATCACCGGCGGCGCGGCCGGTATTATGGAAGCCGCCAACCGTGGCGCTTTTGAAGCCGGCGGCCCCTCGGTCGGCATGAATATCAAACTGGCCGACAATCAACCGCTGAATAAATATGTTAAGGACTCGGAGGACTTTCAGCACTTCTTTGTCCGCAAAGTGATGCTCTCCTTTGCCTCTCAGGTCTACATCTTCTTCCCGGGCGGCTTCGGCACTTTGGACGAATTTTTTGAAATGGTCACTTTGGTCCAGACCAAAAAAATCCATCCCATCCCCATCATCTTGGTCGGCCGCGACTTTTGGCAGCCGGTCCTTAAAATGATTGATGCCAACCTGCTTAAAAAGCATAAAACCATCTCTCCCGCCGACACCTCCATTTATCATCTGGTTGACGACGCCCGCTCCGCCCACGCTCTCATCAAAAAAATCGTTGTTTTCAAAAAATAAAGCCGCTCACCATATCTAATCAGCGGCTTTTTTAATTCTCACAAAAACACGGTTGTTACCCCGGGCATATCTCTCAACAACAAAGTTGAAAAAATAAGAGCCGGTGGATTATCCTGCGTACAAAAATTCGCGAAAGTCAAAGAAATTATCCGGTTCCTGTTCGGCCCATCTCCCCAATTTGACGCAATAGATACTATTTCATTACCGACAAAAGTTTTCTCAAAAACCCCCTGCCAAGTTTCTTTCTTCGGAAAATTTATCTCGTATTCCACCCTCTTTCCAACCAGCTCGCCCTGATGCTTAACTACCACCGAAAACGGCCCATCACAGTTTCTACTAAGAACCACATTTCTGTTTATCGCCCACACATTGATTATTGGCGCTGATATACTGCCCAACGCGCACTTTGGTTTACTTCCTCTCATTACCAGAAACAGGCAGGTTTCCTTACTACAATATGGTTTACAAACATCATTCACGTGGCTTTCATTCGGAAAACTTCTTAAGGCCTCAATTATCTCGCTCATTTCAATTCCTTTCTTCAACAAGATTCAAAAAGCTTCACCGATTATAACGCGGTAGTTCATTTTTGTAAAGCTGGTAAAATCAGGGTACTATCTATATATGGAAACCCGCCAAGTCGTTATCAATAACCAGTTAATAAGCTACCGCGAGTCCGGCTCTGACGGCCCGCCCGTTATCTTTCTCCACGGCTGGCGCTCGGATAGCAGCGTTTGGACGTCGGTTTTTAATCCTCTTTCCACCCACCACTTTTCCCTTTACGCCCTTGACCTGCCCGGCTTCGGCGGCTCTCCCACCCCACCCCCCTCCTTCACTGTAGGGGATTATGCTAACCTTGTCGCCGACTTTATCATCAAACTAAACCGCGGCCCCGTCACTGTTGTCGGCCACTCTTTCGGCGGCCGTGTTGCCATTAAACTTGCCGCCTCCCGTCCGGAACTGTTAAGCCGCCTCGTTCTTGTTGATGCCGCCGGCCTCCGCCTGCCGTCCCTCTCGCGAACCGTTCTGGAAAAAATCGCCAAAATTGTGAAACCTCTCTTCCGCCTGCCCGGTCTCTCCCGCCTCCGGCCCCTCATCTACGAAATCTTAGGCGCGGAGGACTATGTTGCCACCCCCTCTCTGGAATCCGTTTTCAAAAATATCATCAACGAGGACTTATCCGTCTTTCTGCCGCAAATAAAAACTCCCACCCTGCTTATCTGGGGCGACAACGACCGCGTCACTCCCATTGAGTGGGCTCGCGACATGGAAACCGCCATTAAAAACGCCCGCCTCGTCGTCCTCCGTTCCGCCGGCCATTTTTCTTTTCTTGACCAGCCGCACGCCTTCTCCGAAGAACTCTTAAATTTCCTCAAATAAAAAGTTTACTTTAATAAACCACTTTAATTATCCTCCGAAGGAGGATCCGCCTCGGGCGGAAAAATTAGTAATTGAAAATTATTTCCCATGCACCTCTTCCTTTACTATACTTATCTTCTCCAGCTGGAAAACTTTCATCTCCGCCGCTTTCTTTCCGCCGTCCCCGCCGCCATCCTCCGCTTCTGCCGCCTGCCTGCCGGTAGGTATGGCCCCCCCCGCCAAAAACTCGTCTGGACCGCCAAAACCACCAGCGTCTTTTTACTGGCCTTCCTGCTCTATCTTTTAAGCGTCGTCGTCGTCGTTTTTATTTTCCGTTATTTTTTTGTTCTCTCTCTGCCGCTGGTTGTTTTTATTGCTCTGGCCGCGCTTGTCATCCTGGCGCTCCTTTTTTTTATTCACCTCGCCGCCGCCACTCTGCTTCTCTGGCCGCTCGACCTCCTGCTTAAAAAAATAATTCTCGCTCGCGCTCGCCGTCACCTGCTTCATTTCCCTAATCTCACCGTTATTGGCATCACCGGCAGTTACGGCAAAACCACCGTCAAAGAAATGCTCGCCGCCGTTCTCTCCGAAAAATATCGCGTCTTAAAAACTCCGGACAATATTAATACTCCGCTCGGCGTTGCCCGCTTAATTCTGAATCGCCTTTTACCGGAGCATAATGTTTTTATTGTGGAAATGGGCGCTTACGGAATAGGGGATATCCGTGAACTTTGCCGCTTAACTCCTCCCGACATTGCCGTCCTGACCGGCATTAACGAGGCCCACCTGGAACGCTTCGGCTCTATCAACAACACCCTCGCCGCTAAAATGGAAATTATTGATTTTGCCAAACCTGACGCGCTCGTCGTGCTTAACACCGAAGATAAAAATGTCCGCGACCACTATCAACCGCACTTAGAAAATCGCCGCCTTGTTGCCTCCGGCGACTTTATTCCCCGCCTCCACAATTTTCATCTTGACGGCTCTGGCTGGGACTTATCTTTAACTGACCGCGCTGGGCGGGAGTTTGGTCCCTACCTGGTGCCACTCCTCGGCGACTATGTCACCGCCGCTCTTTCTCTAACTCTAGCCGTCGCTTTAGAGCTGGAGCTTGATGTTAATCAGATCCGCCGCGGCCTCAAAAATCTAAAATCTATTTCCCACCGCCTGGAAGCAAAACCCGGAATCGGCAACGTCCTTATCATTGACGACTCCTACAACGGCAATCCCGCCGGCGCCCGCGCCGCCATTCGCGCTCTTTCCCGTTTCTCCGGCCGCCGCAAAATCTACGTCACGCCCGGACTGGTGGAGATGGGAAATAAAACCGAAGCCGTGCATCTTGAACTCGGCCGTCTCCTCGCTTCTGTCGTCGACTTGGTCTTCCTTATCCGCACCTCCGCCGCGCCCCTGATTAAAAAAGGTCTGGCGGCCGCCGGTTTTGATACGAAATGCATACTTGAATTTACCTCTATGCCAGCACTGGAGAAAGAACTACCGCGCCTGTTAAAAGAAAACGACGTCATTCTTTTTCAAAACGACTGGCCCGACAATTATTCTTGAGAATAATTGTCGTCTCGCCAGCTTTACGGACTTTATAGACTTTCAACTTTAGTCGCAGTATACTGCCAGCAATGTCAACTATCGGTCTTTTCTTCGGCGGTCGTTCCGTGGAACACGATGTTTCCGTCGTCTCCGCCCAAATTATCGCCAAGGGTTTTTCCGCCCTCTCCGGCCGCTACCGCCTTGTCCCCATCTATATAACCTCTACTGGCAACTGGGTCGCTTTCAGTTCCGGTAATTTTCCATCAATTGCCGAAATTAAAAAATACCGCTTCTCTTCCGGCAATGTTTCCTTAAAACTTTCTCCCGAAACCAACCAATTGATTCTGAAAAGAAGTTTCGGCCGCCGTCTTATAATTGATATCGCCTTTCCTCTAATCCATGGCACTTACGGCGAAGACGGCACCCTCCAAGGACTTCTGGAAATAGCCGGTGTCCCTTACGCCGGTCCCGGCGTGCTTGGCTCCGCTGTCGGCATGGATAAAATTCTTTTCAAAGACGTGATGACGGCCAACAACCTCCCTATTGTTTCCCACCTCTGGTTTCACCGCGACGAATGGCGCGACAATCAAGAGGGAATTATTACCCGTATTGAGTTCACTCTTTCTTATCCGATTTTTGTAAAACCCTCCAACCTTGGCTCTTCCATCGGTATCGCTCGCGCCACTGACCGTATCTCTCTCACTGACGCCGTGGAGGTGGCTATCCGTTATTCTCCCCGCGTCATTGCCGAGCAGGGGATTGAATCCAATCGTCTTATGGAAATAAACTGCGCCGTTATTGGCTACAAAGATCCTACCCCTTCCGTACTGGAACAACCTCTCCACTACTCGGAGTTTCTGACTTTTGAGGATAAATATATCGGCGGCGGCAAAGGTGGCAGTATGAAAGGGCTAAAAAACAAAGTGAAGATTCCGGCGCCGATCTCGGACGCGGTGAAAGAAGAAATTCAGTCCTTAACCGTCAAAACCTTCAAACTTCTTGACTGTGCCGGTATTGCTCGCGTGGATTTTCTGGTTGAAGATAAAACTAAAGTTTATATCAACGAAATTAACACCATTCCGGGCTCTCTTCAGCAGCATCTCTGGCGAGTCAGCGGCATTTCCCTGCCGGAACTTTTGGAACGCGTCATTACCTCGGCCGTTGAAGTCGCCGCCGACCGCCGCCAAAATCTCACCTCCTTTGAATCCTCTCTTCTAAAATAATTCTCCGCCTTGTCTGCTTGCTGGCGAATATTCCCCGTTTCTTTTCTTAATTTTTAAATTTTGAATTTGTTTAGAGTTTAGAATTTCACTACTGTGGACATCATCTACGAAGACGCCAACATTGTCGTTATCAACAAACCGGCCGGCATGCTAACGCATCGCGTTGCCAATCTCTCTTCTTCTCCGGCAGTTTCTGACTGGCTGGTAGAACATTACCCTCCTGCCGCTTCCGTTGGTGACTCTCCCGCTCTTCGCCCGGGCATTGTCCATCGTCTGGACCGCGACACCTCCGGCGTGCTCCTACTTGCCAAAACTCAAGTCGCCTTTGATTTTTTTAAACGCCAGTTTCAGGAGCGCACAATTAAAAAAACCTATCTGGCTGTCGTTAAAGGCGAAGTCAAACCAGCGTCCGGCGAAATCAATCTGCCCATCGGCATCAAATCCGGCACCACCAAACGCTCCGTCCATTCTTCTAAAATGAGCCGCGACGCCCTAACCGCCTACCGTCTCAAAAAAGTTTTCTCTCGTGACGGTGATCCGTTCTCTCTTCTGGAAATTTTTCCTAAAACCGGCCGCACTCACCAGATTCGCGTCCACTTGTCCGCTATCGGCCACCCTGTCGTCGGCGACCCCCTTTACGGACACCGCGGCTCCCACCGCGAGCTTCTACTTCACGCCTACGCTCTGGAGGGCGTCAACCTGGACGGCATTAATTTTCATTTCTCCGCTTCTCCTCCCCCCTCCTTCCGCGCCTTCTTAACCCATAACTTATAGTTCACTTTTAACTTTATACCACTTTTTTCTCCGTTTTAATAATTAGAATTTTGAATTTGTGGTTTGTTTAGGATTTAGAATTTAGAGTTTAGGATTTAATTAGCCGTTAGTTATTTATTAAGTTGTCCACTACCCGTTTTGTGCTGATGCGCTATAATTAAAAGGGGAATGGTTTATTCTGTAAAAACTAAAAGTGTCAAAAAAGGTTTCACCTTGCTTGAACTCCTAATTGTTATTGGCGTTCTCGCTGTTTTAGCGACCGCCACTCTCTTGGTCTTAAACCCGGTGGAAATTCTCCGCCAGTCCCGCGACTCCACTCGCATTTCCGACTTGGCCAACTTAAAAAATGCTCTCTCTATCTATATCACCGGCATTGCCAGTCCCGACCTGGACGGCGGCACTACCTCCTGCGCCACTCTCTGCTATACTAACGCCTCCTCCGTTACCACCAACTGCGGCGGCCGGCACAGCAGTAAAACCACCACCGAGGATTCAACGCGGGAAACAGACGCCACCGGCTGGATCCCTGTCAACTTTAACGCCATTCCCGGCGGCTCTCCTATCCCTGTTCTTCCCATTGACCCTACCAACAACGCCACCTATTTTTACTCTTACGCTTGCGACAACACCAATACCACTTTTGAACTGGACACCGTCTTTGAAAGCGTTAAATATCTTACTACCGAGAACTATGACGGCACCGACGGCGGCGGTTCTGCCGCCACCTATGAAATCGGCACTGACCCCGCTTTAGACATATAATTTTTTAAGTAGTAAACTAAATGAAGACAGTTAATTTATCGTCATCTTTCCGCCGCCGCGGCTTTACCCTAATGGAGCTCTTAATTGTCATCGGTATCTTAGCCGTTCTCGCCACCGCCGCGACTCTGGTTCTAAACCCTGCCGAACTTCTCCGCCAATCCCGTGATTCTACTCGTATCAGCGACCTCTCCACCATCAGGAACGCTCTTGCTCTTTATGTTGCCAATGTTTCCTCTCCCGACCTGGACGGCGCCACCTCCTCCTGCACCACTCTCTGTTATGTCCATACCTCAACCGGCATGGCCGCCAACTGTGACGGCCGTCATGGCGCTAAAACTACCACCGGCGACACCGACCGTACCACCAATGCTGGCGGCTGGATCCCCGTCAACTTTGGCGCTATCTCTGGCGGTTCTCCCTTGGCCGTTTTGCCCATTGACCCGGTTACCGCTACCTCTACTCCCTATAATTTTTATTCATACGCTTGCAACAACACCGCTATCACTTACGAACTAAACGCCGCTTTTGAAAGCACTAAATATATTGACACCGAGAACTATGACGGCACCGACGGCGGCAACAAGGACGGTATCTATGAGACCGGCACTGAACCGGATTTTGACATCTGATGGCTTCTTTTATTTCTTACACATTATTGGTGCTGATACTGGGGGCGCAGCTTACGCGGCGCTCCTTTTTAATCCGCCGCCGCTGGCTGATTTTTACCGCCGCCGTTATCGCTATCGGCGCTCTGGAAACTTACTATATCTCTGCTCAATACCGTCTCTGGCTGGCCAGCGACCTTACTAAATACTTCCTGCCTCCTTATCGCGATTTCGGTTATTTTTCTTTTTATGTCTTAAAGCGCTTCCTCGCCCCTTATCTCATCTCCCTCCCCATTGCCCTCATCGTTTCTTTTTTGCTATTTTGGTTCAACCGCCGTTTTAACTTCCGTTTTTTCTATCCGGAGGAACCATTCCTCGCCGCCGCCGCCGTCTTTCTCGTCAGCTACCCCGCTTTCTTGTTTTATTTTCCTCTGCTTATCTTGCTCATTCTTATTATCTCAATTTTCCTTTCCTGGCGCCGCCGCCCCCGCCGCCTTTCTTTTCGTTATCTTTGGGTTCCCACCGCTTTATTTGTTATAATAATCAGTAACTGGCTGGCCGGTTTTGATTGGTGGCGCCTCCTTGCCGTCTAACCTCCATTCAACCCCCTTAAGTTTTTAAATTTTGAATTTTTTATGCTCCAAATCCCTCCCGCCAAACTTAAAGATTCTCTTCTTCGCGACGGACTTATTACCTCCGAAAATTTTGACGCTCTCGCCGCTGAAGCTGCCCGTCTCGGCCAGGATCTGGCCGACCTTCTCATCTCCCGCGCCATCGTTTCCGATAAATACCTGCTCAATATTTTGAGCGTCTACTTCGGTGTGGAGCGCGTTTCTCTTGATACTTCCACTATTGATGAATCAGTCGTGCCGCTTGTTCCGGAAGCCATCGCCCGCAAGCGCCGCCTAATCGTCTTCAATCGCAACCCCGACGGCTCTTTCAATGTGGCGATGGAAAATCCCAGCGACCTGGAGTCAGTAGAGTTTTTAAGTAACTTTCTCAAATCGCCCGTTAAAACTTTTCTGGTAACCGACTCCGACCTAAATCGCGGCTTCTCCGTTTACAGCCGCGAGTTTACCCGCGACTTTCGCAAAATCATTGAAGAAAACATTAAGGCCTCGCTCGGCCGCTCTCTCGCCAAAGAAGCCGAGCAAGCCGCCACCGAAGTGCCGATTGTGGGGCTGGTGGATAACCTCGTCTCTTATGCCGCTTCCCTTGGCGCCTCCGACATTCACATTGAAGCGCTGGAATCCGGTATTCTTGTCCGTTTCCGCGTGGACGGCATTCTACATGAAATAATGAGTATTCCCAAAGAAGTTCATCCGGCCGTCATCGCCCGTATCAAACTCCTCTCCGCCTTAAAGTTGGACGAGCACAGCCAGCCCCAAGACGGCCGCTTCCGCTATAAAATCGCTAAGGACTTCATTGATATCCGTGTTTCCATAATGCCCACCTTCCATGGTGAGAAAACAGTTCTCCGCCTTCTTCCCGCCACTCAAAAACCGATGTCGCTCTCCGAACTCGGTATGTCGTCGGAGGCCACTAACATCGTTTCTGAAAACATCAACCGCACCTACGGCATGGTGCTGGTTTGCGGTCCGACCGGCTCCGGTAAAACTACCACCCTCTATGCTCTCCTTAATCTCTTAAACAAACCCGAAGTCAATATCGTCACCATTGAAGACCCTATTGAATACGAAATGAAGTACGTCAATCAGACCCAGATTAATCCCAAAGCCGGCATTACTTTTGCCAACGGACTTCGTTCTATGCTCCGCCAGGACCCCAATATCATTCTGGTCGGTGAAATCCGCGACGAAGAAACCGCTGAAATTTCCGTCCACTCCGCCTTAACCGGCCACTTGCTTCTTTCCTCTCTCCACACCAACGACGCCGCTACCGCCGTACCCCGCTTCCTTGATATGAAAATTGCGCCTTTTCTCGTTTCCGCGGTCTTAAATGTCATCATTGCTCAACGTCTGGTGCGTAAAATCTGTATGTCTTGCATCTATTCATATGAGCCGGAATCAGCCGCTATTAAAACATTGACTCGAGAACTTAAACAGATTGATCCCGACGCCGCTCTTTCTGTTCCCAAAATTCTCTATCGCGGCAAGGGCTGCAGCGAATGCGGCGGCACCGGCTACCGCGGCCGCATCGGCATCTTTGAGGTCTTAAACGCGGATGACGCCATCCGTGCTCTTATCGTCAGTGCTGACTTTAATTTAGATAACCTCCGTTCTCTCGCTCGGAAGCAGGGAATGGTTGGCATGTTTGCGGACGGCTTAAACAAAGCTCAACTTGGCCTTACCACCATTGAAGAAGTTTTCCGCGTCATCCGCGAATAAAAAAAGTGTTACAATTAATCTATGACTGCCAAACTGACCGAAAAAAAACTGCGCTCTCTGGAAGCCACTGCCAACACCATCCGCCAGGACATTATTGAAATGCTTGCCGCCGCCGGTTCCGGTCACTCCGCCGGTCCTTTGGGACTCGCCGATATTTTTACCGCTTTTTATTTTCACTTACTTAACCACCGCCCCAAAAATCCCCACTGGGAAGATCGCGACCGTTTTATCTTAAGTAATGGCCACACCTGCCCCGTCCTCTATGCCGCTCTCGCTCGCGCCAGCTATTTTCCCGTGGAAGAACTTTCCACCCTGCGGCAGTTCGGCTCCCGTCTGGAGGGTCACCCTCACCGCGGCTCTCTCCCCGGCGTGGAAACCACCTCCGGCCCTTTGGGCTCCGGTCTTTCTCAAGCTGTCGGTATCTCTCTTGCCCTGCGTCTCAAAAACAGCCGCAGCCATGTCTACTGTGTTATGTCCGACGGTGAACAAGATACTGGCAACACTTGGGAAGCAGTTCTTCTCGCCGGTAAAAACAAACTTAACAACCTTACTGCGATTATAGACCGCAACAATATCCAAATTGACGGCTACACCGAAAACATCATGCCTTTGGAACCTCTCCGCGATAAATATGAGGCCTTCAACTGGCACGTTTTGGAAATCGACGGCCACAACATTGAATCCATCTGCGACGCTGTCAATGAATCCAAAGCCATTTTTGAGCGGCCCACCTTAATTATCGCCCACACCATTCCCGGGCGCGGTGTCAGTTTTATGGAAGGCAAATACGAGTGGCATGGCAAACCTCCCACCAAACAAGAAGCCGCCGCCGCCCTCCGCGAACTCCGCTCCGCCGCCTCCCAAATCCAAAATTCGTAATTCAAAATCAGTAATTATTCAGTAGATGCTTAATACTTCATTAAAACTAAACCGAGATTTATTTAGCAAAAAAGTGTCTAAACTGCCCTTACGCGACGGCTACGGCGAGGGTGTTGTTAAAGCCGCCGAGCATAACGACAAAATAATTGTTCTTTGCGCCGACCTCGTCGAGTCCACCCGCTCCCACTGGTTCCGTGATAAGTTTCCTTCCCGTTTTTTTGAACTTGGCGTTGCCGAACAAAACATGGCCGCTACCGCCGCCGGCTTTGCCGTGGAAGGTTTTATTCCTTTCATTTCTTCATATGCTGTATTTTCTCCCGGCCGTGCTTGGGAACAGATCCGCACCACTATTTGCTACAACAACGCCAATGTTAAAATCATGGGACACCACGCCGGCGTCTCCGTCGGTCCCGACGGCGCCACTCATCAGGCCTTGGAAGATATTGCTATTACGCGAACTCTGCCCAATATGAATGTCTTTGTCCCCATTGACGCTTTTGAAGCCAGAAAAACCGTTTTGGCCGTAAGTCATCTCTACGGTCCCGCCTATGTCCGTCTCGCCCGCGAACGCACTCCCATTTTAACTACCGAGTCCACCCCCTTCATTCCCGGCCGCGCCTACGAGCTGTGGGCGCCCAAAACTGGCCGGAAAGTTGATGTTACTATTATTGGCGCCGGTCCCATTCTCTACCACGCCCTTTTAGCCGCCCGCGCCCTGGAAAAAGAAAAAATAAGCTCCCTTGTCTTAAACCTCCATACCATTAAACCGATTGACGACAAGAAAATTGTGGAAGTTGCCAAACGCGCCGGCCGTGTCGTTACTGTAGAAGAACACCAGATTATGGGCGGTGTCGGCTCCGCCATCGCCGAAGTGCTTGCCCGCGAATATCCCGTCCCGATTGAGTTTGTTGGCGTCAACGACCAATTTGGCCGTTCCGGTCCGCCCGACGAACTTATCCGCCGCTACAATCTTGACGAACACGCCATCCTTTCCGCCGCCCACCGCCTCCTCAAACGTCGCTAATTATTTAAGTTTTCTAATATCTTCATGGTTTTTAATTTCTCTCCATTTTAAATTTTAATCTGTCATTTTCCATTTTAATTTTTAAACTTTGAATTTTATTATATGCCCCGTCGCAACTTTATCTTCATCCTCTCCGGCTCCGCCCTCTTTGTGACTATTGCCCTCTGGGGCGGCCTCTTCTCTGTTCCCTCATCTTCTCTTCCCGCTTCCATCTCCACCCTCTCTTCTTCTTTGGGTTCTTTTACCGTCCAAAACGCCGGCCAGACCACCCCCATCTCCATCACCGGTTTCTCCCTCTCTCCTCCTTCTCTTAACGCCTTAAGCGCCTCCAACTTCAACGACCTCGTCTTCTCTCCTACTGACAACACCTATCATCTTGCCACCCCCGTCGCCATCTCTCCCCAATCCTCCAATCTCTTTACCCTCTATCTCAATCCCGCCGACACCCCCTCTTCCCTTCTCGGTGGGTCCATTTCCCTCTCCTCTGTCTCCTATCAAGCCGGCGGCTCCTCCTACTCCGCCCCCGCCTCCCTCTCCTTCCCCGTGCCTTCTCTTCTCGGTTCTTCCTCTATTGCCAAAAGCTCCACCTCTTCCGACAAAAGTTTACGCGACCTTGCCACCTGTACCCCCACCGCCTCTGCCTGTGACGCCGACGCCCGCACCCGTGTCTCCAATCTCGTCAACGCTCTTGCTAACAAAGACAACATTCAAGAACGCGCCCTCACCACCTATATTCCCACTTCCCCCGAGGACTGGCGCTCCCTTGATGATAACCGCCGTGTCAGTGGTGGCAGTTTTGACGACTTGGCCCGTACTCTCCCCGATATTCTCCGTTCTCAAATCATCTCCATCCCTGACTCCATCTCTGTTCTTGCCGCCGATCGTGCCTACGCCTGTTCCACCGGTCTCCAAGATAGCCGTTTTACCGAACTTCAAAACCTCTCCCTCCGCCTTCGCCAGCTTGAACTCGTCAAATCCCGCGGCTATGACCTGGAATCCCTCAACCTCTCTACCGGCCTCTCCGCCTGTGTCCGTTCTCCCGGCTACTCCGGCGGCACCTACGAAGACGTCTACTATTATCTGCCGAAAGGGGACTGCAAAAC
>CAYIDJ010000013.1:0-15280 GCA_964362215.1 uncultured Candidatus Saccharibacteria bacterium | reverse complement strand
CATATTTCGCCTAATACACCAAAAAAGCCATTCTATCTTTATTTTATTCGTATAATAACGAGTTAGCCAACATCGCTTCGCTCGTTGGCTAATGTGCCGCGGCTCCGCCGCCGTTATCCTCCGTCGCTTCGCGACGTCGTCTAACAGCGGCTATGCGACATGTCCGTCGCCGAACTTCGTTCGACTCCAGCCACGATCGCATCAGCCGCGGCACATTGTGCGAAATTCAAAAAAGATTTCTTTATTTTTATAAGCCCAAAATTTTATTTTTTATGCCAACCGACAAAAGAACAATAAAATCATACGATGACTATGCTGACAACTGGGCAAGAAAATTGCGAAGCGGTAATAATCATGCTCACAAGTTTTTGGAAAAGCCTGCAATGTATAAAAAGCTTCCCGACTTAAAAGGAAAAAGTGTTTTATGTGTTGGTTGTGGCACGGGCGAAGAATGTGAGCACCTAGCCAAACTCGGCGCGAAAAAAGTTGTCGGCATAGATATTTCGAAAGGATTAATTGAAGTCGCCAAACAAAGTTATCCTGACCTTGAATTCCATGTCATGGATATGGAGAAAATCAATTTTTCTGGCAATTCCTTCAATTTTGTCTACTCCAGCTTAACAATGCACTACGTGAAAGATTGGACAAAAACCTTGCGCGGTATCTACAAAGTCTTAAAAAAGAACGGAACATTTCTTTTTTCAACTCATCATCCAGTTAAATGGAGTGCTGAAATCAACCGCTCTAATGGTAAAAATACGTTTTTGCTAGGATATGAAAAATATGAGTCAGGAGGATGCAAGGTTTTTGGCGATTATCTAAATGCCAGAAAAATTGATGACATCTGGTTCAATGAATTCAAGGTCAGTTATTATCACCGTCCGTTGGCAGAAATCATAAAGGATATCATAAAAAGTGGATTTTTTATCTCGGATTTTATTGAGCCGAAACCGACAAAGGGCGTCATTAAAGAAAAACCAAATTTTTATGATATTCACACAAAAATTCCACTTTTTATGATTTTTGAATTAAGTAAAAAATAAAATTTTGGGCTTATAAACTCAATAAGGAAGAAATCTTTTTTGAACATCGCACAACACCGAATATGAGGAAAAAATGAAATTCGCTTTTATATGTTTTGGACTTGAATTTCATTTTTTACCCAAATTTTTGCCCTTTTTTTCTATTAATATATAATAAGGAAGTGGGCAAAAACTTCTCATATTCGGATACGTTAGCCAACATCGCTTCGCTCGTTGGCTAATGTGCCGCGGCTCCGCCGCCGTTATCCTCCGTCGCTTCGCGACGTCGTCTAACAGCGGCTATGCGACATGTCCGTCGCCGAACTTCGTTCGACTCCAGCCACGATCGCATCAGCCGCGGCACATTATATGAAATTTATTTTTTCGCTCTATTTTTTTACGATATGAAAAAGATTTATGATCAAAAGAAACTGTGGTTACACAAATGGCGGAATAGCAAAGTTAACGCGGTTAACAACTTTGCCAGAAGAAGTTTTTCCGAAATTAAAAAGCATGGTGATTTAAAGACGCTTCTAGATTTGGGTTGTGGCGCGGGACAAGACGCTGTATATTTTTCCAAACAAGGCTTGCTGGTAACGGCGGCTGATTTTTCTGAAACTGGCATCAAGCTTGTCCCGAAGAATATCAAAAACTTGAAAGCAGTCTGTCTTGATATTCGCAACTTAAAATTGAAACCATACTCTTTTGATGTTATTTACGCCCACTTAAGCCTTCATTATTTTAACGACAATGCCACAACCCAAATCTTTAATAAATTATATGATGTGTTAAAGAAAAACGGACTGATTTTTATTAAATGTAAATCAACAGATGATGTGCTTTACGGAGATGGTGAAAAGGTTGCACCCGATATGTTCTTAAAAGACAAACATATCCGCCATTTTTTTAGCAAAGAATATATGAAAGAGAAAATGGAAAAATTTAATTTAATAAAAATCAGAAAAACTTCTTCTGTCTATCACAGTTACAAATCATCTTATATTGAAGCAATTGCCACGAAAAATAGTGCGAAAAAATAAACATCATATAACACCGAGTATATGGCTCCAATAAAATTCGTTTTTAAATTACATTAAGGAATTAAATTTTATCTCCGCCCAAATTTTTGCTCAATTCTTTCGCAAAAACTTCGTATATTCGGATACGTTAGCCAACATCGCTTCGCTCGTTGGCTAATGTGCCGCGGCTCCGCCGCCGTTATCCTCCGTCGCTTCGCGACGTCGTCTAACAGCGGCTATGCGACATGTCCGTCGCCGAACTTCGTTCGACTCCAGCCACGATCGCATCAGCCGCGGCACATTATATTCAATAAATTTAGAGCCAAAAAATTTATATAAAAATGACGTTGTATATTTAATATGGTACAGGCAATAATTTTAAAAGGTCCATCGGGCATTGGGAAAAGTACCGTTGCTTCATTAATTGCCAAAAATAACAACTATATACATTGTGATGTTGATGAAATTAAATGGATGTTTTCTCATGAAAGATCTAAAGAAAGAACAGAAATTGGAGAGTACGTTGGTTATGTTTATACCAAAGAATTAATCAGGAGAAAACATAATCTTATTATTGAAGCATTGCCCGATGAATATACCAAAAAATTATTGCCTTTGCTGAGAAAGCACAATTATAAAATTATCCAGATTTGTCTTCAAGCTCCCTTAAAACAATGTATAAGAAATAATGCGACGAGAAAGAAGAAAGGCTATAATCCTGAAGTGATTCGAGAGGTTTATGATAAATTATTGAGTTCTAAAGGAGATATAATTGATGCCACTGACAAATCTGCACAGCAGATATATAACATCATAAAGAAAAAATATTTTTGACTTTTTGCTCTAAATTTACTCTGAAATTTCCCTTCGGGACGTTGCACTAAATTTCAGCCCTTCGGGGAATATAACAAGAGATATGAGGTTACGAAGTCTTACAGACTTCTCCACCCAAATTTTTACCCTTTTCTTCTATTGATATATAATTAAGGAAGTGAACAAAAACTTCTCATACACGCGGCACATTAGCCAAAAATTACTCTTCCCTAAAAATTTTTTCCAACCTCTCCACTAAAACCTCCAAGCTTTGCTCTCTCTTTATATTCTCTCTCACTTTCTCTCTTATTATTTCCCTTTCTCTTCCGCTTAAATTCATAAAGCTTAAAATACCCTCCGCCACTCCTCTTCCCGTCGCCTCCACTCTAAAAACCTCACTCCATCCCTTCGGCCAAATCCCCGCCAATGCCTCGTTAGATGATACTACTATTACTCCCGCCGCCCCCGCCTCAAAAATCGTCTTGTCCATACTTCCTGTCTCCGTCACGTTTATTAAAGTATCATGCTCCAAAATAATTTTTAGCGCCTCTTCATGGTTCACTCCCGGCCAAAACCTTACCTCGCCTTCCAACCCGCCATTCTTAACCCCGGATTTTAAACTATCAAAATACTCCTCATCTTTTTCTAAAGCGTCCCCCACTATATCCAGCTGGAATTTCACTCCTTTTTTCTTTAAAATTTTTGCCGCTTCTATCGCCACCTCAACTCGCTTTACCGGCGCCACCCTCCCCAAACACAAAATTTTTAGAATCTCTCCCCTATATATTCGGCTATTGTATCTTGTTTCTTGGTTATTTTTTAGTTTTATTCCTACCGGCATCCGAACTCCGTTTCTAAACCTCGCCGTATACGAATAAGGCGAAGTATAAAAAACTTTCTCCGCCATCACCCCCGCCAACTTTGTTAAAAAGCTTCCCTGTTTGTGGTTCCTCCACAAATAAATTTTCTTACCCAAAATCTTCCACATCCACCATCCCAAAAGCACATATTCCTGATTCATGTGAACAAACACCAACTCGTAGTTTTTTCTTTCTCTAAAAATAATTTTCCAAAACCTCAAAATATATCTCCACTTCGCCAAAAATCTTTCTCTTCTTAAATTCTCTTTCCCCAAAGAGAAAACTTTTACTTTTTCCGGTAGTTCATAATTTCCCTTTTCCAAACATATTACCTCCACCCTATCAAATTTTTTCGCGACTTCTTTTATCCAATCCACAAAAAACCCCAGCACCGGATCCTTCTCGTCCACCTTCTGTGTTATAAATAATAACTTCATAAATATATTCCCTGAGCTTAGTCGAAGGGTTACATTAACTCCAAATTTTCCCTAAACCTCTCTAGATAATCTTTCTTACTCCTAAATCTGTAATCTGTTTTCGCGAGCTTAAACTCCCCTCCTAAAATTTTTTTCATCGCCTCCGCCACCGCTCGGCTGTCTCCTACCGGCACCACGAGTCCGTTCTCTCCATCCTTCACTATTTCTCCCGCCACCCCCACCTCCGTCATCACCACCGGCACTCCTACCCTTACCGCCTCTATCGCCGCCATCCCGTATCCCTCGTAATTAGAAGTTACCAAAAGCATCTTCGCTCCTACTAGCCATTCCCCCGTCTCCTCCTGCCATCCCTTAAAAACCACCTTGTCTTTAAGCTTTAAACTTTTAACTTTAGACTCAAGTGTCTCGCGCTCTCCCCCCTCCCCCACCACCATCATCCTCTCCTCCGGCCACTCCTTCAAAACCTGAGCCATTGCCTCAATCGCCATCCCTAAATTTTTTTCTTTTGTCAGTCTCGATAAAATTAAAATATACTCCCCCTTCCTCGCTCGCGCCTCTGGCTCCGGCACAAAAATCGGCAAAACCGAAATCTTACTCTCCGCCACTCCTATTTTTATTAAACTTCTTTTGATTCTCTCGCTCACCGCCCTCACCCCATCCGCCTTCGGCAATATCCGCCGCGCTATCCAAACCCTGACCGCGTTCTTCCACGACTCCCGCTTAAAATACGGGCTCAAAAAATCCGTGTGTACCTGCGCCTGCCAACCCGCTACCAACCGCCGCCTTCTAAGCAGCCACCCCACCACCCCCGTCTCAAACAGATCTTGCGTAGAAACCACCCACTCTCCACTTCCCACCACCCGCCACGCCGCGCCGTATGCTCGCCATAGCGCTACCAACCGCCACCGGCTTCCCGCCGCCTCTATCTTCAAATTTCCCTCTTCCACCGCCGCCTGCTTCTCTCTTCCCACAACTATCACCACCAGCTTCTCAAACAAGCCCGCGTACTCTCGCATCCTTTTTCTCACCTGACTGCTCTCTTCCCAAATCCGGCTGTCAGTTGATATCATTATTACTTTCATAGTTATAGGATACCTAATAAATCATTTAATGAATCTTTCCAGCTGTAATTAAACGACAATTTTTCCGCTACCGCTCTTGCTCCCTGCTGTTCAGTTAAAATTTTCATCATCTTTTCTCCTATTTCTTTCTCCGAAAACGGGTCGGCTAAAAACATTTCCGGTAATTTTACCGACAATCCATTTTCTCTGGAAACCAAAACCGGCACCCCCTCTGTTAAACACTCCAAAATAAAATTGGGATTATACTCCGTCCACGCCAACGCTACCCCTAAATCGGCTTCCGCGACCATTTTCTTCAGCTCCTCTCGGCTAACCGTCTCCCTTATCTCCACTTTATCTTTTAAATCCAAGCTTTCAACTTTCGACTCAAGCGCTTCGCGTTCCGGCCCCTCCCCAACAATTATCAATTTTATTTTCCTGTCATTCCCGCTCTTCTCTATGTCATTCCCGCGAAAGCGGGAATCTATTCCCTTTATTTTTTTTACCACTTCAATCAACCTCTCCAGATTTTTATATCTGACAAATCGGCCGGCGAATAATATTGTCTTCAAATTTTTCGGTTCTAAAGTATTTTCTCTACTTTCTTTTTTCCCTTCAAAAACATTCGGTAGAATTTTTATTTTCTCTTTCGGAATACCGTAATACTTTACATATACCTCTCTCAATACCGCCGCCGTCACAAAAATCGTCTCCGCCCTCCTTAAAACAAATCTCACTGTTCTGAAAATAAGCGGCCGGAAAGATCTATAAAAACCGCTTTCATAAAAATCATCCATTGATTCGGAAAACACTCCCGACTCCGCCGCCCGCTCCCACAGTAAATCGCCCCCGACTCTAACCACCAACTTCTTCCTCAATATCATTGCCGCCACTGCCGCTGGCGCTCCCGCCGCTGTCGCGTCCAGCGCATAAATCGCCTCCGCCCCAAAAGAACCCATCAAAACCTTCCAAAAATAAACGCCGTATCTCACTACTCTCGGCAGATTTCTATTTACCGCTATTACTTCTAAACCATCCTTTCCCGTTTGGAATTTTGAATTTAGAATTTTGGATTTGTTTAGAGTTTCGGATTTAGAGTTTAGGATTTTATTTATGACGCCATCACCATAAGTTACCACTCCCACTCTCCACTCCCGCTCAATCAGTCGTTTACTTACCTCCTTAGCATACGTCGCCGGCCCGCCCGCCTCCGGCGGCCATATCCCCGTCGCTATCATAATCCTTCTCTCTCTTTTTTTACTCACTGAAACTTTATCAAAAACTTTTCTCATTCTACCGGCAATTTCTTGCCAATCATATTTCTCCGCTGTCTTTAATCCCCCTTCCTTCAAGCGTCCCGCCAATTCTTTATCAATCAAAATTTTTTTAATCGCCTCTGCCGCCCCTTCCGCATCTTCTGGTCCAACCAGCAAACAATTTTCCCCGTCTCGCGCAAAATCCTTTATTCCCCCGACGTTAGTTGCCACCACCGGCACTCCCGCCGCCATCGCCTCAATGAAAACGTTCCCGAATCCCTCCGACCGCGACAATCTTACAAACACATCCGCCGCCGCATAATATTCTCCCACTTTCTCCGGCTCCACCTCCCCCACAAAAATAACCCTCTCCTCCAACTTCAAATCTTTAATCAATTTTTCCAAATTGCGCCTTTCTTCTCCCTCCCCCACAATCACCAATTTCACCACTCTGTCATTCCCGATGACTGATCGGGAATCCATCTTTCTTAATTCATTCATCGCCTCAATCAACACATCGACTCCATTCTTCTTCACTAACCTCGACACCGTCACCACCATCTTCTCTCCCTCCTTTATTCCTAATTTCTCCTTTAAAATTTCTTTCTCATTAATTGAAAATTGAAAATTGAAAATTGAAAATTTGTCCAAGTCCACCCCATTCCCCACCACCTCCACCTCACACCTCGCCCCCTGCCTGCGGGCAAAATCAGCCAAATAATTACTGATCGCTTGCGCATAATCCGCTCGCCTGAAAATCTGCCGCCACAACGGATAGAAAATTCCCACCCGTCTCAAAATATGCCCCTCCGAATCCCCCTCCTGTAAAGTAAGCAAAAATGGCCATTTCGGCCGAAGTACCTTCAAAAACAGGGCTCCCAGACCCCCGTAAGAGGCCATAATTGCCCATATAAGCGGCTTTTCCCCATTACCCTCCTTAATTGCCCTCAAAGCCCTGAAAACGCCTAAAAACGGCAATAAATACTTGTCCCAATTTGAGCCAAAACCCACCCGATAAACATTGACCTTTCCTACTTTTTCATAACTCGGCAAATCTTTTCTAATCCTCGCCGTCACCATCACAAAATCAAACTCATCCCCTAATCTATCGGCTATCTCTTTAACTGCAATCTCCGCCCCCCCCACCAACGGAAAATAAGCAGTGGAAAATATAATTACTCTTTTTTTATTTCCTTTTTCCATTATGTTTATATTTATCTTAACTAAAAGTTTACGAAGTAAACTACTTGAATTGTTCAACCGTTGGTGGATCCGCCTCTGGCGGAAAAATTGAAAATTATTAATTGAAAATTATTCTCGCTTATTTTCCCCATACTTAATACTAAATACTTAATACTTCTTATAGTATCCCCTATACCACTCCACCATTCTTTTTACTCCTTCCCCCACCGACACCTTCGGCTCATATCCAAGCATCTCTTTTGCCTTACTGATGTCCGCGCTCGTCACCTCCATATCTCCCGCCGGCAACGGCTTCATTATTTTCTCCGTCTCCCGCCCAAAGTTTTTCTCCACCTCCTTTATGTAATCAAGTAAATTAACCGACTCTCCCCGCGCCAAATTAAAAATCTCGTAAGGGAAACTTTTATCGAGCGCCGCCTTGACTCCGCTCACAATATCATCCACATAGGTAAAATCTCTCGCCATCTTCCCGAAATTATAAACTTCAATCGGCTTCTTCTCCGCCACCTTCTCCACAAACTGAAACACTCCCATATCCGGCCTTCCCCACGGCCCATACACCGTAAAAAATCGCAGTCCGGTAACATTCAACCCAAACAGCCGATGGTAAGTATAAGCCATCTCCTCGTTCGCCTTTTTAGTTGCCGCGTAAATTGATATCGGTTTATCCGCCCTGTCGTCCTCCCGATAAGGTACTTTATTTCCATCACCGTACACCGAGCTGGAAGATGCGAACACCAAGTCCTTCACTCCCTGCCACCGGCACTGCTCCAAGATATTTAAGGTTCCCAAAACATTACTCCGTTCATAATCTCTCGGCTCCTCCAGTGAGTGTCTCACTCCCGCCTGCGCCGCCAAATGGCACACTTTATCAAACTTCCCCTCTCTAAAAACCTCTTCCATTTTCTTCTCATTCGTTATATCCGCCCTCACCACCTTAACCTGTGGGTATTCCTCTTCTAAAACCTTAATCCTCGCCTCCTTCAAACTCGGGTCATAATAATCATTAAAATTATCCACTATCGTCACCTCCTCTCCCCGCGCCAAAAGCGCCCGCGCCGTGTGGAATCCGATAAACCCCGCCCCACCCGTTACTAAATACTTACTCATAAAACTAACTTCTGTAAACTCGCTCCACCGCCGCTATCATTTTTTCTACCGTTAATTCCTCCTCTGCGAATTTCCTCGCCGCCTCCGCTCTCCTCTCTCTTTCCTCCTTATTCTCCAAAACCTCCCCTATCTTCTCTGCCAGCTCCTCCGCATTGTCCGGCTCAAATATCCACCCCCTCTCTCCTTGCACCAATTCTGTCATTCCCCCCACCCTACTTACAATCACCGGCACCCCCGCGGCAAACGCCTCTATTATAGTATACGGCAACCCCTCCTTCCGGCTCGGCAAAACGAACACATCAAACGCCCGCATGAGCCGCGCGTCTCTCCCGTCCGGCGGCACAATAAAAAATTCTTCTTCTAATCCCAACCTCTTAATTTCTCCCCTCAACTTTACCTCTTCATACCCCTCCCCGATTATAAAACACCTTATCAATTTGTCATTCCCGCTCCACTCTCTGTCATTTCCGTCCGCCTCCGCCAACTGGCGGATGGCGGAGAAATTCATCTTTTCCCCTCCGTCATTCTGAACCCCGACTTCAGTCGGGTGAAGAATCTCTCTCTCCTTTCCACTTTCAACTTCATAAACTCTCAACTTGTTTATTGCCTCCAGCAATAAGCTATAGTTTTTTTCCTTCACCAACCTCCCAATACTCCCCACCCAAATCTCCTCTCTTATATTATCTTCTTTATTGTCATTCCCGCGAAAGCGGGAATCCATCTGTTCTAATTTTTGATCATTATATATTGGTATTTGTGGTTTGTTTGTATCTTGTATCTTGATTATTGGATATTCATTAAGAATTTTCGTTCTTGCTTCATGTCTCTCTAAAAGAGAACTCTGAAAATTCTTAATGCTAATTCCATTCCAAATCCTCACCAATTTCTTTTCCGGCGCCACTTTATGGTGCACCGCCAACTTCCGGTCATACTCCGATACCGTAATAACCGTATCCTGCCACCATGCCGCTATTTTATGCAGCCATCGGTAAAACAGTCGCCGCGTTCGCGCCAGCTTCTCATCCGCGAACACCCATCCGTGCGCCGTAAAAATCACTCTCGGCACCCCGACCAACTTCGCCGCCAACGCCCCCACCACTCCCGCCTTAGAGCTGTTTAAGTGCACCACCACCGGCCGCTCCCTCTTAAAAAAACGCGCCAGTTCCGCCACCGCCATTATATCGCTGTAAAACAAAAAAAACGGCTGCCACTTATTCGTCAGCCACTTCAATTTGTAATCCGCCGGCGCTCCTCCCGTCCCCTCTGTCCCCGTCACAATTATCGTCTCCCACCTTTCCTTATCCAACCCGTTTGCCAGCTGACTAACATATTTCTGTGCTCCTCCCATATCCCCCTTCGTCACCAGAAACATCACCTTCGCCTTTTCCAACATATTTATTAATACACGTCAAAAAAAGCCTTTATTTCACCTCCTCGCCTCTTCCACATATTTTTATCCCCTGAGCGAGTCATCGAGTCGAAGGGTTACCTTTTCTACTGGCTAAGCCGCCCAATCTCTTCCCTCACCGCCTCATTCCCCGGTTCAATCGCCAGCACCTTCTCATAATATTCAACTGCTTTTTCTTTGTTTCCTTCGTCCCGATAATAAGATGCCAAATAAATCAGTAACGACTCATCATTCGGTAAACTATTAAGTCCTTCCAATATTATTTTTTCTGCTTCCCCCTTTTTCTCCGTATATACATTCCGGTAAAAATCCGCCGCGTTCACATACACACTTGTCTGATTCTTGTCCGCTGTAATTGCTCTCCGAAAATACTCCTCCGCCTGCTCAAAATCTTTTAAATAAAACCCATAAAGGTCAGCTAAACCAGCTAAGGTCGTCGCCTCATTCGGCACAAACTCCTCTACGGCATATTCCCAAGCATCGCGTGCCCCGATGTAATTATTAAATATCTTCTTAAGTAATCCTACTTTTATCCACGCCGCTGTGTCCGTCGGGTCTTTTATAAGCACCCCCTTAAGCCGCTCGAGCTCTTCTCTATACTGTTTAACCACCGCCTCCGGGAATTTTCCCATAATCGGGTCATCCCCCACTTCTGCTATATCCTGTCCTTTATAAGGCAAATAATCTATCTGTTTTATTATCGGTTTCGCCTCTCCTGGAACAGTTGACGTCGCGTTAATTATATCTTCCAAACTTTGTCTCTCTTCCGACGTCAGCGCACTATTGTTTCCATTTCTTCCCCAAAAAAAGTAATACACCCCTCCCGCTAAAAGAAGAATTACTACTACTATTATAATCAATCTTTTCATATTCACCATACTCTAACCAAAATTACTTCAAAAAACAATCCCCCACCTTTGGCCAAAGGTGGGGGATGTTTCCTCTTTTGGATTTAATCCAAAAGATATTGCGGTTATTGCGTCAACGTCTCGGAAGTCAGGTTGTCCGATGGCAAACCGCTCACGATGTAACCGTTGGTCCAGTCGTGATGAGTCACACCAACCGTTGTCGTAGAGTTGCCGGACCAGATGAAGTCATCGTCGCCTCCGGTATTAACCTTGTGCGCCGTCGTCGCAAAGTCATACTGGCCGGCATCAAAGTCGTCAGTCCCACCGGAGGTTCCCATATCCGAGTTCAAGTCAACAGCATCCCCATCAAGCTGGATGCTCAGCGTAGACGTTGATGTAATCGTGCCATTGACAGTACCCTTGAGCAAGAAGTAACGAGTGCTTCCCGCCGGTATCTGAATTGCTTCTCCCGCCTGCAAACCTACTGGGTTAAAGTAGATTTCCGCTGTAGAAGTCGGACTCGTCGCAGCTAAATTGCCATTATTTAGGAGTCCAGTGGTGTTATAGTCCGCCGCCGAAAAACCGGAGTCGGAATAGGCGTACAACTTAAAGTTGTTAGCGTACCAGCCGCCGTACGTCTCCGCTCCTGTTGACGAAATCGTGAACGTAAACTTGTACAATCCCACCGCGCCGGTTGAAGGCGCCGAAATTGAGAACTTATACAAGCTGCGTCCTGATGCCGACACCAGTGAACGCTCGGAGGTTGATAACGCTATATGTGCCACCGTCGGCACCGCCTTGAATACCTTCACTCCGTAAGATGCCGTATCACTGCCCGAAGCGTAAACCGTCGTCCCGGACGAAGTGCCTACACCCTTAGTGCTTGAGTTGGCACTCGTATCCTGGTCAGTCGCGTCAAAGTCAATCTTGATCGTGTGTCCGGGCTTAGCCGGCTTCTCTGACCCGATCTGGGCAATATCTGCCTTAAGCGTCAGCACCAAGTCAGAGTTTTTTGGAATCGTCACACCAGTAAGCGTCATCGTCGCGTAGTCCCCTATAAACACGGCCTCGCCTACCTGGCTCGAGCTTCCCGAAATCCATCCGGTAACCTTTACCACGTCTTGTGGTGTGTTTGATGACGTACCAGACAGCTGCAATGTCAGCTGTTGCACGTTTATGTCCTCATTGGATGCTGTCAGCTTAAGCGCCGTCACCGTGTTGCCGGTCGTGTTCGCATTAACCAACTTCAAAGCCGGGCTGGATGAATCCAGCGCAATCGCTAACGAACCAGCACCCGTCATCGTCATCGTCTGACCGTTAGAAGCCGTTAAGGTCTCTGTAATGTCCTGACCTGACGTCAAACCGGTCGCTACTGCATTTCCGGAGGTATTCTCCAGACCATAAGAGATTGTAGTAATCGTGCCGTTAGCCGCGATGTCACATTTCCATGATAAGGTCTTGGTCGTGCCCTTGGTAATCGTCAGTCCAGTATCCAAGTTCACTGTGTGTTCATCACCAGCCGCGTTAGCGTTAGTCGGGCTGATTACGTTACTGCCCGTATTAAGCACCGTGGAACCGTCCCACAATTGACAGTTGGATAAGTCGTCAGCCGTGTTGGCTGTTCCTATCACCTGAATCGTCGGCTTAAACGTCGTTACTCTTACATCCTCACCCGAACCAGTTGCGTCAATGATGTAATCAGCCAACTTAAATCCGGTTACGCCTCTGACTACTGTCTGCGCTACCGGCGTTGGGCTAACCGATATTCTAAGCGACGCTCCCTTGATTGTCATTGTGGAAGCCGTCACGCCCGAAGAAGGCGTCGGTGTAACCGTCTGTCCCGTAGACACACCTTTTACCGTTGTCCAACCGGAAGGCGTCGTTGACGCCGAAACCGTCATGTCGCTGGTAAAGTCGGTGCCAATCTTACCTTTTAAGGTATAGATCTTTCGTCCCACTGGGAAAGTTACCGTGTCGGAGAATGTTACCGTTCCGACTGTATTCTCTGCCACTTCCACTCCATCCGCCGGTCCCGCTACCACATTGCCATTGGCGTCGTAGAGCGAGATGCTGGTGACATCATTCACATCCGCGGCCGCTGTGTCGCCACCGATATAAATGTTAAATATCATCTGCTGCACCGTTACATCTTCACCCTTAACATCCACCTCCCATCCGCCCAGCGGCTGGTCGGACAAGTTAATAGCAATGTTCTGCGCCCCCACTGACGACGCCTTAGACACGTTTACCGTGCCAGCGTTAATCGTCACCTGGAAAGCGTCAAAGTTCGGGTTGGCCGAGTGGAAATTACCATCATCCGCACTGGCCGCTACTTCCGAAGCTGTCGGCAGAACTCCATAGTTGTAGGTCTTGCCTATCAACTGGACATCCGCGTATCGGTACAAGTCAAAGTCAATCGTCCGCGCGGAACCGTTGGCGATATCCGCCCGCAGTGACACCTCTTTAGAGTTGCCCTTGCCGATGGTAATCGTCGGTGAGAACTTGGCTGTGTAGTAATCGTTCTCAAACGTCGCTCCGTACGCCACGCCGTCCACATACACCTTCGCGTTTGTTATGTCAGTTTGCGACGCCGAACCTGACTGGTTCCATCTAACTGAACCTAATGCCAAATCCTCCGCCGAACCGGCCGTTATCTTAACGGACGAGAATGTGTACCCCGTCGTACCCACCTCTTTGGTCACGCTGCTACCCGGGTCAACCGGACCGCGCGTCAAAGTGGCTGTTCCGACTGCCAACGTGCTGTTCACCGTGTGCGTCGCTCCCGTCATCGGGAAGTTCGCGTTAACCGATGTGCTTCCTTTCGTCTTAACGCCCACCAAAGCCAAACTTGCCAACTGGCCCTCGTAAGCGTTTTGGTCAGCATCTGAATCACCGGCGATAGTCAATGTCCGCGACTGTCCGGCCTTAACCACGAAATCATTCGTCAATCGCAACTTGTGGTCGGAACCGAATGTCTTGGAGTCGCCCATCCGCACACCGCTCTCATCTAAAAGAACAGTGCCGGAGAAGACCGCGTCCGCGCTCTGTCCTCCCCGCTCCACCGTCAGTTCATCCACTGTCGCGTCTCCGTCCGCCGAAGCGGTAAAGACAATTTTAGTGAACTCTCGGTTGGCAAAACTCTCACCAAACAATCCGTTTACCGGTTGCGTGGTTGCCAGTGAAACCGTTAAAGAACTGCCTACCGAAGTCGCCGTTCCGGTTCCTCCGATAGTCGTTGTCGTCCCGCCTGTCGTCGTCGTACCACCGGTCGTTGTTCCACCGGTTGTCGTCCCACCGCCAAGCGAAGCGATACTGCTTCGTGTAATCGGACCAAAGTATCCGGCCGGCGGGTTAATCCCGTTTGCCGCCTGATACTTGGCCAAAGCCGCCTTCGTTAATGCTCCGAAATACGAGGACTCGTTCCCCGGAGATCCGGCGCCGGACGAGGCGATTGTGAACCCTTTTGAGTTTAAGAACTGCTGTAAGGACTTAACGTCGTCACCCGTGCTTCCCACCGTGAGGTTGCGGGAAAAACTGGAAGTGCCGGACGTTGTGCCGCTTACAGTTCCTAACTGCGCCTGCAGCTGCTGAATCTGGGTCAAAAGAGCCGCGATTTGTACCTGCAACTCCTCTACAGTCGCCGCCGCCGCGGTTGGTACCGCGAACGCCGCGCCCGAAAGCCAGATTGAAGTCGTTACTGCCAGCGCTACTGCTAATATTTTTTTCGAACTACTCATTTTATAACTATTTTTAATCTTTTTGCGGTTAAGTAATATACTTGACCGCCTAATTGTAACAATTTATGAAAGGATTTCTCCCGCTCATCATCGACCAACCATCTACCCCGTGAGGAGTGCCAATATCCATAACCGGGAGGATAGTCAGGTTGATAAACCGAAAAACCCCCAACATCAAAAAATCTCGCTATTGGAGCGAGATTTTTTACATTCCAGCTGGACCAAAAACCGCCTCGCGGCAAGTTATCTTGGAACAACTGGCTGTATTCTGGTCCTCACTCCAAGAACACAAACCAATTTAACTACGGTAGCACAATCACAAAAACCAATCAAATCCATCTTTCACCTGTTCAAGATAACGAATCAGCGCCCCTACAAGTTACAACCCCTCTCTTCCTCTGTCACTTGCCCGAACAACTCCGTTTGGCGGGTTCCAGCGGAAGCTGGAATCCAGTCCCCTCTCTTGTCATTCCCGTCCGCCCGCGGGCGGGGGCGGCCCGGGGGGG
>CAYIDJ010000012.1:0-18832 GCA_964362215.1 uncultured Candidatus Saccharibacteria bacterium | reverse complement strand
TCTGCTCCGACTTTGTCGAGAGTCCTCGATGAAATCGGGATCATTTTGATTTTTGTCCGCCAGCTGGCGGATTAAATTTTAAATTTACTTAATCGGCAACGCCGGCGGCGGCTCGCCCGTCTTGGACAACAACCGGCGCAAACTCGGCGCCTCCACTCCCGTAATCGGGAAGTGATATAAAGTTGCCATCTCCTCCGTTGATAAAATCGGCAAATCTTCTTTAGCCGGCATATTGTTCTTTCCGAACGTTCTCAATCGATAGCGCTTATAATACAGCCGCTTTAATATCGTCAACCGGAAATTCTTCCACCACGGAAAAATCCGCCCGGATATCCTGGTGTAAGTCGTCATCTTCGGCTTGAAGGCGTTTAAATTATAAGTGTTAAACTGGCTGAAATATCCCATAATCGCCGCCACGTTAAGCGGCGAGAAGCTGTCCCGCCTATCAATGTAAATTACCCGAATACTTGCCTTAAAAATCTGCTGTGACGCCTTATTTTCCACCGACTCAATCGCCTTAGCCACCCCCTTAGTCACGTTCATAAAACTCCTCTCCGGTTTTTTCTCCCCATTCACGCCGCCGACACTCCATTCCGGATAACTAACCGGCGCTTTGATTAAATTAACAATGAACTCTCCTATGCCTTCCAGCCATCCTCCTAAAGCCGATGGCTTCGGTGACGGTTTCTTGCCCGTTAAAAGCTCGTCCACTATCTTTTTTGACTCCCCTATTAAATCCTCTCCGGTCAGCTTGCCGGTCGGACTTATAATATATTGTATCAGTATGTACTCGCCTTCTTTGAGATTGCTCATCACCTCGGCGATTGTTCCCACCGGATCAATTCTTCTCTCTTCCACCTCCTCCTCAAACTGCTGGTAGGTCTTAATCGGATAAACCGAATCTTTAACCAGATGCATCTCCGCTCCCCACAAATCATAGGTTTGGTTTGGTAATGCTTCCGGTAAAAGATCCATATAATCGGCTGTCTCCACTATCTCCGCGTTAGGAAACTGTGAATAAACCGCCGACTCCACCAGCTTGCGCGCGTCTTTCGGCACCCGGGTGAAAAAGTATACACCGCCTCGCATTCCCATCATTTCAAACGATATCCATTTTTCCATCTTTCCCTCCCAATATTTAGCCACCAATTCATTCGCCGTCCCGTATGAGTAAATGGAATAAACCGCCGAAAACACCTGCTCCATCGCCTTTGGTGTTTTCAATATCTCCGTCGGAATTTTAATCTCCAATACCAACCACTCCGTCTTCTTGAGCGCCAGCATTCTTATATATAAAAGCCATAAGTCATGAAGTACCGCCGCCAGCAGCAGCGGCACTACCAGCCACCACGTCAAACCAAGCGCGTAAATCACGCTGTTACCCGCCGTTTCCAAAGCCGCTATCAACCAATCAAGCATTATTTAAAGTATACACCAACCCTGATTGTTTTTTAATTCAAAAGCGCCCTCTGGGCGCTTTTGAAACAAGCTCCAATTAAACCGAACTCGCGAAATACTTACCGTCGTTCCCTCTTCCGAAAAGCTTTCTATTCTGAAGATGAAGCAGAATTGTGTTTTTCTTAAACAATCTTTGTTTGGATACCATCTCCACTATCTCCGCCGCCGTCATCGGGCCCTTATTCTTTAGCGCCACCTTAATAAGGTCTTTCACTCCTCCCTGCTCGTAACCGCACTCGGTCAAACTGTAAACGCCCCGCCCCACCAGCACAAACCGGCTGTCCTTAATAAGCTCGTTGTGCACCGTCGGCGTAAAAACCTTATTTCTCCTGGTGTGCACCTCAGCGATTTTTTTGGCAATGGTTTCAAAGTGAAGCGGCTCGCTCGCTTTCTTCAGCACCAGATATGACCAATCACGTATCGTTACCGGATTCACCTCCGGCCACTCTGATAACCCTTTGTTTCCATAGGGACTCACGGCAAATTTCTTGGAAACTATCAAGTAGTTTGTTCCTGCTTTGGAATTTATTTTCTGCGCTCCCGTCGTCTCCGTAAACATTTTATCGTAAACTCCGACGCTGTTCACCACCTCCTGTCGCTTGCCCGCTATCGCCTTGGCAAAATTGGAAATGAAATTTTTAGCCGCGGCTAATGCTACCTTGTCCGTATACCAAAAAGAATGGAATTCGGGTGTTTCTCCCTGCCAGCCAAAACGACACGATGCTTCACGCACAAAAGCGAGCGCTCCCACCGATGACTTCTCACCCCAGATCTTTACCATCTCGGATGCCATTATGCTCTCCCGCGCCACCCCGCCCCTCTCATCTAAATAAGAAGTGATTGTTTTTACAATCTCTCCCGCCTCGCGGCTCTCCGCCAGCGCCGTCCGCGCCTCCGCTAACCCCAGCGCCTCAATTTGACGAATCCGCTCGCGGGTCACGCCGTACTTGTCACCAACCGCCTGTAGTGTCATCGGCTGCTTGCCGTCCAAGCCAAAACGGCTCATCAAAACATCTTTCTTACGAACGTCTAAATTACTTAAAAGCTTTGCAATTGTTGCTGTTAACTTTCCCATACCTTTTTAATTAAATTATAACTTGTGTAAAGCGTACCACACTTATCCTCCACCTGTCAACAACCCCTACCACTAGGAAGCTCGGCTTCTAATCACCGCTAACAATGTAATCAATAACTTCCCTAATAACGCCCCCCGCCACCACCTCTCCCCTCTTTCCATAAGCCACCAGCGACTGCCCCGGCGCCACTGCCGCCACCGGCTCATTAAACAAAACTTCCGCTTCCCCCCTTTTTTTACCGCTAAACTTTATCCGCGCCTCAACCAGCTTTTGCCGATACCGCGTCCTCACCCTAACCGCCGCTTCCGTTAAATCCGCCGCCCCCGCCACCACCCCTTCTATATCCGCTCCCCAAACCGACCTCTGGGGCTCCGCTTTCTCCGCTACCACCAACACGTTTGCGACCGCGTCTTTCGCCGCCACATAATACGGCGCCGCTCCTCCCTCAACTCCGATTCCCCGCCTCTGCCCGATTGTATAGTAATGAGTTCCCCGATGCCTTCCCACCACCTCCCCTCTCGCTGTCATTACCTCTCCCGGCCTCTCCGGCAAATATCGACTTAAAAAATCTTGAAAGGCAACTTTTCCCACAAAACAAAGTCCCTGACTATCCTTTTTTTCCGCGTTCGGCAGTCCGAACTTTCTCGCCATCTCTCTCACCTCTGACTTCAAATAATCACCTATCGGAAACAAACAGTGCTTCAACTGTTCCTGTGTTAGCGTCCACAAAAAATAACTCTGGTCCTTGCTCTTGTCTTTTGCCTCCCGCAAATAATAAACGTATTTCTTTTCAGAGTTTAGAGTTTCGGATTTAGGATTTAGAGTTTCCCGCCATTGGCGGGTATAGTGCCCCGTCGCCACATAATCCGCCCCCGCCGCTCTTGCTCGCGTCATCGCCGCCCCGAACTTTATCTCTCGATTGCACATCACGTCCGGATTCGGTGTTATCCCTTTCCGATATCCATCAATCATATATTTAAAAACCTGCGCGGCATACTCCTTCCGCAAATCCCATATTTCCAAAGGAATATCCAGCACTGCCGCCGCTCTCTCCGCGTCCGCCCGATCTTCTCCCGCTGTGCATCCCGGCTCTTCACCGACCGGCGAATCGCCCCAGCAAACCAAATGCACGCCGGTAACCTCATATCCCTGCTTCTTCATCAGCGCCGCCGCCACGGAGGAATCCACCCCTCCCGACATCAGCACAAACACCTTTTTATTATTTCCCCTCTCCTTCATCATAAAAAAATAATACAACAAATTAAACTCTTTAGCAAATAAAAACCCCGACACAATGGTCGGGGAAACTTATTCATCTATCCCTGCACATACTGGTAATCCGGTTCCGCCATCGCTCTTGATAGCTTCTCCATTTCCTTCCCTAGATAAATAAAATGCTGGGGCTCCAGCCATGGAAACGCCACCGCTATATAATTTATCAAAACCACCGAATCCCTGTGGGAAAGCTCCAAAAGCGGCCCTTCTTCTCCCACTAATCGAGCCACTATATCTTTCCTGTCTTCACTTAAAGTAAAAACAAAATTTCCAGCCGGATCCGGTTTGAACCGCATAAACTCCCGCCGCCTCTCTAAACTGTAATGATATTTATCCAGCACTTCCATTGCTTCCGCTAAATCTCTGGAATAAATCTGGGCATTATGTGAACAAACTGAAATAAACCCTGGGCCCACCTTAAGAGATGAGGCTGTCTCCCTATGCATTCGGGATATCGCCAGTAAGTTACTCGGCCAGCCGCGAAAAATATCGTGGCTGCGAAAGACATAAGAGCCAACCAGTTTCTGCCCCTGAATTGCCAGTGTGAACTCCATAAAACACGGCGCGTCTTCCAACTCTTCCAAATCGGTCGGCCCCAGGAGTACCACCGACGCCCGCTTGGTCTCCTCCGACTTTCTCAACCGTTCCACACACCGCCCCAGCTGGTTATATCCTTCCCAATTTATATCTTTCAGTTTTTCTCTGTTACCATCAAACCGAAAAATACGGTCGCTATAGAGATAATCGTTACTCTCTAAATGACTCTGGTCGCCAACCCGCTGAAAGTTAAGCCGATAATAGCGGTCAATGTCTTCACGGCTCAATCCAAAGCCGGGATGGATAATCTCTTTCTCCGGAACGGGAAAAGTTACCGCCGCGTTGAACAGATGAGTAATATCTTCTTTCTTTCTGGTCCGGCGGATAGTTCCGCACCAAGTAACAAAATTAACCACAGTAAGCCAAGCCGAGAAAATATCGTCCGTATGCCGATAAAAAGATAATCCCCGCGAAGGCAAAATTACCGTATCCGGCACCACCATCGGCGGAAAATCCCGAACTTCCCTGTTCGGCGCCTCCAATTTAGGACGCAGGTGGTAAGAACTTGCCACCTTGTTCAAATTACAACCCCGCCTGTCATCAATCTTCACCAATCTTCGCAAAATATTTAACGATTCCAAATCAATAAACTCCGGATTAAGCGATTTTCCTAACTCCTTAACAGAAAAATCATCTCTCACTCCATCTCGCATAATCCGAATAAACATCTCGCCGGTTAAAAGATTGTCCTCTCCCCAAACCACCACTTTATTAATGTAATTCAACTGCCATAATCCCCTTAATACCCAGCCAATTCCGTTCAGGGTTCGCATATTAGAAATAATACCGAATGGATTATGGCCCAGTTCCGCCAATAAGGGAATATTCTCTTCAATTTTATTCCACAACACGCATAAAGCCACCGGATTTTTTCTTTCGCCAAAAACCAGCGAGTTTTGAATCTCCGGGTCATGCCAAGTCATTTCCTTAGACATTTTCTTTACCCTTCTTTTTCAGATATTTTCAAAATTTCTGCTCCCTGTATACCATACCCTCCTTCTCGTTGACAAGCGAGATATCAGTAAGTAGCATATAACCAGCCCTATAAAATCTAAAGCTATATGGAGAAGAAAAATGAAACTCGCCGATACTGACATCAAAGCGCGTCTTACTACCTTATCCGACATTGGCATCACTCAATCTCCCACTGAAGTCATGAAATTGATTAAAGACGGCCATATTCCTAACTTACTTAATACGGCCTTGGCCGCCGGAAAGATTATCGTTGACCCCCTCCCCGTTCTTGAAAGCCGAAATAACGAATCCGGCGCTCTCGGCAGCAGCACTCTGGACCTGGAACTCGGCGTCACTTTTGAAGTATTAAGTGTTCCTTATGAAGTAGTCCGTATTGATGACGAAAGAGTTATTCGCCCCTTCGTTGTTGATTGCGATCCCGGCCATAGTCGGCGCCTTAGCCTTCAGGAAACATTCGGTGTGACTATCATCGACCAGTCCTGGATAAGATTCACCATGGAGGAAAATGACGTTTTTGAACTCTCCGTCGGCTCCCAAGTCAACGCTTTTACTCGCCAAATCATCTGTCTACCGCATGACCTGGAAGGAAATATCGACGGCCGTAGCCGCCTGGCCCGCAAAGGCATCACCACCCACATCACCTCCAGCCGTTTTGATGCTGGTTTCTGCGGCTTTGTTACCGTAGAAATCTTGAACACCAGCCGCTGTCCTTTTAACCTCCGCCCCGGACCGCGTATCTGTTCCATCGGCTTCGTCCAATTATCCAAACCAGTGGAAGTTCCTTATTACAAAAAAGCCGGCGCCCGCTTCTCCGGCCAGCACTAAACATCTCTTCCGCTCCGACCAATGCGTCGGAGCGGATTTCTTTTATAAACTCCAATTTTGATTTTCTACTTTTTAATCTTAAACTTAATTTGTATTCCTTTTTTCAATTTTCCTATTTTTCAACTTTGATTTGTCATTTTGCATTTTGATTTTTTAATTTTCAATTTTTAACATGGAAGGCATTCTTCTTGCCCGCAAACAAACTAACATCACCTCCGCTCATTTTCTCAATCTTCTCAAAAAGAAGCTTAATCTTCCCCGCGCCGTAAAAATTGGCCACGGCGGCACTTTGGACAAATTCGCCTCCGGCTTGCTTGTCGTTGGCATCGGCCGCCGCTTTACCGGCCTGCTCCACCAAACTTTAACCGACACCAACAAAGAATACACCGCCGTCATTGAATTTGGTCAGACAAGTACCACCGACGATCCCGAAGGCCGCTTCACCGAAACTAATGCGCCGCTCCCTTCCCTCTCCGCCATCAAAAAGGCGCTCTCTTCTTTTCCTCTTAACAAGTCCTTCTCCCAAACCGCCCCTCTTTATTCCGCCAAAAAAATCTCCGGCCGCCGCTTCTCCGACCTCGCCCGCGCCGGTCAATCCGCTCCGCCTAAAGCCAGCTCCGTCACTATTTTCAGTATTAAAATAGACGGCTACACTCCACCCCTTTGTCTCGAGCACTGTCGAGAGATCCGCCTCACTCTCTCCGTCTCCTCCGGCTTCTATGTCCGCGCCTTCGCCCGCGACCTCGGCCAAACCCTCCACTGCGGTGCTTACCTAAAAGAACTCACTCGCATCCGTATCGGAGAATATCATCTCTCTGACGCCCTTTCACTTTCCGACTTGGACAGCAACATAACTCTCTCCGCTCAATTTGAAGGCACCGTCCAGAATATCGGCTTCCGCGTCTTCCTCCGCCAACAAATGGAAAAATTAAACCTCTCCGGCTCCGCCGCCAACCTTCCTGACGGCTCCGTTTCCCTTTCCGCCTCCGGCCCACTCCTTCAACTAATCAAACTTTCCGAATCCGCCCTCGCCTTCCCTCCCCGCCTCACCGACTCCTTCCTCCTCTGGAAAAAATAAATCTCTTCTTCCTCCACCAACCCCCCCAGAATACGCAGACGTAAACAAGTTAGGCGAATCACTAATATATTTGAGCATATAAAACGTGGTTTAGATAAAAACCTTAGTTATATATTATCTATCATTTAGAAAAGACCGAACTTCCTGTTTACTGGACCGCGCGGAGCACGGCGGTGCGAGTCAGAGGAATTTTTTAGCCAGAAAATATCCGTGTCCAGTAAATAGGAAGCTTGGGCTTCCTTATTACCCAAACATAGGATTGGTAGCGAGAATATGTTAGTGATTCGCCCCCTCTTACTATATCTTCCCCGCGTAATCTCCCGTCTCCGTATTCACTATTATCTTATCTCCCGTCTCAATAAACATCGGTACATTCACCGTCGCCCCCGTATCAATCTTCACCTGCTTGTTTCCCCCCGCCGCTGTCGCTCCCTTTATTGCCGGCGGCGCCTCCGTCACCTCGTACTCCATCTTTATTGGCAGAGACACCCCCAATATTTCGTCTCCATAAACCAGCGTCTCCACCTCCATCTTTGATTTTAAAAATTTAATTTTATCTCCTATTAAACTCTCCGGCAAACTAAACCTATCCGCCGGACTCCCAACTTTATGGAACCAGCACTCTCCTCCTCTCGCGTAAATAAAAACAGCCTTCTCTTTTCGCACGTCCTCCGGCGTCTCCACCTCGTTCAAAGCCAAAACCGACCGCTCCACCACCTTGCCGGTCTTAAGATGCCGCACTTTGAACTTCGCCACCGCCCGCCTCTGCTGCATCGCCACGTGTTCCTTGTCCAGCACCTGATAAACCTCCCTGTCAAAAATCACGTAATCGCCTTTTTTTATTTCGTTTGCTGATGCCATCGCTGTCCAACATACCGCGAATCTCCGCCTCTTGTCAAAACAAAAAGCCCCGATCAACTCGGGGCTTTTTGTTTAAATTTTCCTTACAAATTAAGGTCAGCTACTGCTTCGTCAACGGACGACGCTTTGTCGTCCTCGCGCCGCGGCGTGTGCGTTGACCCTTCCGGTTCCAAAATCTTGAGATTCACGCGAGCATTATTTTTAATGCCCACAATCCGCAAGAGGGAACGGATGGCCTTCGCTGTCGCTCCCTGCCGGCCCACCACCTGACCCATATCCTTCGCGTCAACGTGGAGTTCAAGCAGCACTCCCATCTCATCAACCTTGCGGTCAACCTTCACCGCTTCCGGATGATCCACAATGGACTTGGTGAGAAATTCAAGAAATTCTTGATCGCTAGCCATATATTCGTCTCACTAATTTCAATTTCATTCTGACGACCTTTCTTAATTTACTTTCCAATTATAGCACAATTAAAATCTAAAGTCAACACTGCTGTTACTCTTTTGTCTCCAGCGTTTCAGCAGATTCAGTAGGTTTAGTAGGTTCAGCCGGAACCGTCTCCGACGCTACCGTGTCCTCGGCTGGAGCCACTTCTTCCTCTTTAGCCGCTTCCGGTGCTTCTATATTCTCCTTATTCTCTACCGCCTCCACTACTTGAGTTTCTGCTTCCGGCGCCTCCGCTGCTATCGGTTCAGCCGCGCTCTCGGCCTTCGCCTCCGCTCCCGCCGCCGCCTCCCCCGCTTTCTTGCTCAAACTGGCATGTGCCCTCATTTTCTTCCCCTCTATCACCCTTCCCTTTATCAGTAAATTGTTAACCGTTGCCGTCGGCTGTGCTCCCCTCTCCATCCAGTGTTTCACCCGCTCCCCGTCAATTTTTGCCTCTTTAGAATGCGGATTATAAAACCCTAAATCCTCTGTGAAAACACCGCGGAGTTTTGATTTCTTTTCCATTACTACCAGCCGATACGAGGCCTGATGCTTCTTGCCCACTCGGCGCATTTTTATCGCTAACATATATACTTCCCCATTATACAAACTATTTTCCCAAAATCAAGCCCTCGTATTTTTAACTAAAGATAAAAGTTACCGTTAGGTAACTACACTACTACCTAACCTCTCCCCAAAAAGATAGCTGAACATATATCGCCAAACTGTTTTTTGAGCGACTTCTATAAGCTTAACTATAAATAAATGAGTGAAGGGAAAAATTTTTTGTTATAAAACAGCTGGTCGGAAAATCCTTCCGAGGAGGAACGGGAACCGGCTGTTTTATCAAAAAATTTGACTGGAGTGAATATTATTTATTTAAGCTTATAGCGGGAGCGAGAGAAATAGTTTGGCGATATCATATAAACAAACTGCTCTTTCCAAATTCATCACTCATCTTAAATTTATCCTCAAGTAAGTTTAAGTGAAACTATCTTTGACGCTCCATCTTTCCCCAACGTCACCCCATACAGCACATCCGCCGCTTCCATCGTCGCCCGGTTGTGCGTCACCACTACAAACTGCACCCGGTCGCGCCACTCCTTTATCATCGTCCCGAATCTCCGAGCATTCGTCTCATCCAACGGCGCGTCTATCTCGTCCAATACCAGAAACGGCGGCGGCGAAACCGATATCATCGCGAACAACGCCGCTACCGACACTAAACTTCTCTCCCCGCCGGAAAGCGCGTCCGTCCCCGCCACTTTCTTTTTCGGCAAGTTAATTTTTATATCCACGCCCGCTTCTATATCTCTGAACTTTTTAGATATCGTCTCTAACGCCGCCGCTCCGCCAGACAGCGAATCGGTTGCCATTTCTTCTTCTTCCCCCTCCCCCGCCAACCGCGGTCTCTCCAGTATCAGCTCCGCCTTCCCGCCCGCGAACATGGTATTGAAAAACGAATTAAACTCCTTGTTTATTCTTCCCAAAGATTCATTAAACCGTTCATGGATAGTCTGCGCCAACTCCTCCAGCATCCCGCTTATATCGGTTGTCGCCGTCTTCAAGTCGCCAAGCTGTTTTTCTAAAAAAGCGTGCCGACTCTCCGTCTCCTTGTATTCCGCCACCAGCGCGGTGTCAATCTCGCCTATCGCCGCCAATTCCCCTCGCAAAGAAAAAAGTTTTCTTTCTGTCTCTCTCTCCTCTTCCTCCGTCATCTCCTCTTCCCTTCCGCCGGCAAATTCTTCCCACTTCCTGCCCGCTTGCGCCATCGCCTTTTTCAACTCCTCAATTTTAAATTCTCTTCTCTCTTTCTCCAGCTTAACTCGCTCCCGCTCCTGCTCCATCCGCGCCGTCTTTTCTTTCTGCTCCTCCACCCGTCTGAAGGCCTCCTTAAACTCCGCCGTAAACCTCTCTAAACTTTTCTCTATCTGGTTCATCTCCTCTTCCAGCCGCCCCGCCTCTTTCCTCATCTCATTAAACTTAACCGCCACTTTCTGTTTCATCTCATCCGCTTTTCTCTTTTCACCTGCCACCGCTCCCCTCTCCGACACTGCCAATTTCTCCCCCCAAGCAATAATTTTTCCTAAAATACCTCGCGCCGCCGTTAGCGTCAGTACTCCCGAGAGCGCCTCTTTCGCCGCTTGATAAAGTTCATTCCACGCCTTTGCCATCAACTCATCCTTCACCTCCGGCGCCGCTACCGACTCTCTCCCCTTAATCTCTCTTTCCGTCTCCTCCATCTGTTTCAATATCTTTCTCTCCTCCTCGCTCACTGCCGCTCGCCGCTCTCTCACCTCTTTAAGCTTCTTTCTGTTTTCCGGCTCTGCCGCTTCAATCGCGGCTAACTCTTTCTCCCGCGCCGCCTGCTCCTGCCTCATCACCGCTATCTCTCGCTCTATTCTGTCCAGTTCCGGATCAAGCCTTAAATACGCGTCTCCCGCCGCCGCCGCTCGCGCTCCAAAATAGCGATTCTCTAGTTTCTTCAACTCCCCCTCCGCCTCCGCCCGCCTTTCCCACTTAACCGTCTGCTTCTTAAGCCACTTTAAATGCGGCTTCAACTCCTCTGTCTGCACCCTTACCGTCTCCATATTCATCTGTGTATTTTTAAGTTTCCGTTCCGCCTCCTGCCGCTTCAACCGAAACTCCCGCAGTCCCAAAATCTCCTCTATCATTTCCCGCCGCTCCGCGGGGCTCGCCTTTATAAATAAATCGCTGTTCCCTTGGGAAACGACTATCAGCCCCTTCGTCCCCAGACGCGACTGCGCCAAAAACTCCACCAAGTCCTTTAACCGCACCTCTGACTTGTTTAAAAAATACGACGAATTGCCGTCTCGCGTTATCTGCCGCTTTATCTCCACCTCATCAAAATCAACCGGAAAAAACCGGCTGCTATTGTCAAAAGTCAGCGCGCTGGAAGCCAGTCCCACCCGCGCCTTGCCCGCCGTCCCGCCGAAAATAAGGTCTGTTATCGTCCCGCCTCGCAAACTCTTCGCGTCCCGCTCGCCCAAAAGCCACCGGATGGCGTCAATTATATTTGATTTGCCGCTCCCATTCGGTCCCACAATTGCCGTTACTCCCTTTGGAAATTCCAGTACCGTTTTGCCGGCAAATGACTTAAACCCGTTGAGTTCCAATCGCTTTAACATAGCGGTAAAAAATGCCTCTCTACCTTCCCGTTTATTTTTCCTTACGCGCCCGCGTCAGCGCTTTCTCCGCCGCCGCCGTCTCGGCTTCTTGTTTTGAAGGTCCTGCCCCCTCTCCCCACCGCTCTTCCCCGACAAAAACCGCCACCTTAAACACCTTATCGTGGTCCGGCCCCAACTCATCCGTCACCTCATACCGAGGCGTTATCTTGTGCTGCTCCTGCGTAATTTCCTGCAATAAACTTTTCGGGTCCTTGTATAACTGCTTCTCCATCACTTCCTCCAAGCGCGGCATCACCAACCTCTCTATAAAATCTTTTGCCGCCTTCATCCCGCCGTCCAAGTAAACCGCTCCGATCAGCGCCTCCATCGCGTTAGCTAAAATTACCGCCCTTGCCCGGCCGGTGTCCTTCGCCTCTCCGCGCGACAGAAAAACAAAATCCCCCAGTTTTATCTCCTGCGCGATATCAGAAAGCATCTGATAATTAACCAACGCCGCCCGGATACTGGTTAACTTTCCCTCCGCTTCCTCCGGATAAGTGATGTACAGCGACTCGGTTACCAAAAGCTCCAGCACCGCGTCGCCCAAAAACTCCAGCCGTTCATTATGCGGCCGGTTCCAATCTGGATTTTCATTAAGGTATGAGCGGTGAGTTAATGCCTCCTCCAACCTTGCTTTCTCCGCGAACTCATACCCGATTATTTTTTCCAAGTTTTTCTCGCTCACGCTTTAAGAAGATTTCTCGTTTGAATTATTCTCCTCGGACTGCTTGTCCGCCACCGGCGCTGTCGCTTCCAACTCCCTGTAAACCGTTCCCAATACCCCGTTTATAAACCGTCCCGAGTTCGGCCCGCCGTAGTTCTTGGCAATCTCCACCGCTTCGTTAATCGCCACTTTAGCCGGCACCTCCTTCCGGTCGGCAAACAGCAGTTCGTAAAGTCCCAACCTTAAAACATTACGGTCAATAATCGGAATCCGCGCTATCGGCCACTCCGGCGCCGCCTTTTCCACAATCACGTCTATCTTCTCTCGGTTGGCAACCACACCGGAAACCAGCTTCCAGGCAAATTCCGGCTCATCCACTCCCGGCGCGAATTCTTTCATATTGCGCTCCAGTACTTCCGCTAAATTATCCTTCTGACCGTAAAAGTCCCACTCGTAAAGAGTCTGGATTACTACCGTGCGCAGAAGATGTCTTGTCGCCATAATTATTATTGAAAAGTGCCTTCCCTCTCCTCCCTGCCTGCTCTTTACCTATTCCTATAGGTGAGGGCTATTCCCGCTTATCTTTTCTGTCATTCCCGCGGCCCGTAGTGAGCGCAGTCGAACTAAAGCGGGAATCCATTCCCTCTCCCTATACTTGATACTATATATCTTCTACTTCTTGACCCCACACTGCCGGCACACCCGATGCGGCTTCTTCGGTCCGCCGCACTGCTTACAGGAAAGCAAAACCCGGCGCGCCCGCGCTAAATGCGACCGCCGCCGCCCCACCTTGCTCTTTGAATGCCGTTTCTTTGGTACACCTCCCATAATATAGGCATTGTATCAATCCTTCCCTTTCAACGCAAGATGTCTCTCTCTTGCCTGCCCCTCTCCTAATAATTTTACTCCCTGAGCGAGTCATCTTTTTTATTCCCTGAGCGAGTCATCGTGGTCGTTGGGCTACCTTATCTTTCTAATTACCGTATCCACTTTCAGCTTTAAGGACTTTATAGACTTTTAACTTAGTACAAAACGTCTCTCTATGTTCCGGCGTCAGCCCCCACTTTCCTATTGCTTCCCGATGTGCCGCCGTTCCGTATCCGACATGTTTTTCAAATCCGTATTCCGGCCGCTTCTTTGAAAGTTTCCTCATATACTTATCCCGCGCGACTTTCGCTATAATAGACGCCAAAGCCACCGGCAAAAACTTTTCATCCGCCTTCGGTGTCCCCTTTACTACTCCCCCACCCCACCCCACCCGCATTCCTCCGTCCAAAATCATTCTGACGTTCTTGAGAACGTCAGAATGATTTTCTTTCATTTTTAAACTATCCCTTACTAATCTCTTAACCGCCCTCTCTGCCGCCAAATTCGCCGCCCGCGAAATGTTTATTCTGTCTATCACTTTCGGCGTCACTCTCGCCACCGCGTACTGTATCCGCAGGTGCTCCCGCGTGAAAGCCGCCCGCTCCTCTCTTCCCCGCGCCGTGTGCCGTTTTGAGTCCCGCACCACCATTCCCTTGGGCAACCTAAACCTAACCGGCAGTAAAACCGCCGCCACTACCACCGGCCCAGCCAGTGCCCCCCTCCCCACCTCATCCACCCCAATTACATATCGCATTCTCTACATTCTAACATCCACCACCCAACACTTCATGTTCGCCATTCAACACATAAAAATAATTCCCCCCCCTTCAACTACAAGTGTTCCGATCGGAACACTTGTAGTAAAACAAAAATCCCGCCCTTATCTTGTTTGCTTAAGCAAACAAATAAAAGCGGGATAAAATCGCCTTCTCACCTCATTTTCTGGTACTATCTTTCATTACTTCCACACAACACTCCGCCATCCGTTCTTTTTCCTCTCGGCCGGAAAATATCTTAGTGCCGCCATCTCCCTTAACACCAATGTTTATCTTGTCATCTTTTACTGCCCTCTTAAGCATCTTCTCCACTTCTCCCCCCACTAAATCACAAGCGATAAGATGCCCGGCATTAAACCCGAAAACTCTTTCCATATTTCCCAAACTACCGCAGAAAAAAACCGGATGCTCTTCCTCTACTCCTTCCTCCTTATAAACCAAAAAATATCTAACTCTCGCCGTTGTCGGTTTTATCATTTCCATCTCAATCACCGCCTTCCTTTTCCGTTATTTTCTGTCAATCTCCGCTTCAACAAAAAAAGTTCCCGCTCTGCTCCCCACCGCCGCCGCTCCGAGAGACCCCTTCTCTCAAGCTTCTTCTCCAATTTGGCTATTACCCCAACTAAATCAACCATTGCCTCCATCACCTCGCTCATCTCATATATCGCTATCATCGCCGCTCTCCTTCCCTTTTTAAATTTTCAAGCTACTGAACCAAAAACTCCCGCCTTATCGCGGGAGTTTGTTGATTTATATTCTCGTATTTCCGGACCACAATCAACTCCCGCTCTTTCTAAGCGTAAACACCAAGCCAAGTACGAGCAGAATGTTTAACCGTAATCCTTCCATACAACTTATTTTAAGTATACAAATCCCCTTATTATAAGTCAATGATTAGTCATTTTACTCCGACCTTTCCGAAGCGTCGGAGTGGTAATTAAATCATTAATTAGAAATTAGTAATTCTTAATTAGTCATTCTATAATACGTGCGTATGTCCTTCACTCACCTCCACACTCACTCCCACTACTCCCTCTTGGACGGTCTTGCTAAAATTGACGAACTCATAGCCAATGCCAAACGTCTGGGAATGGACTCTCTCGCCTTAACCGATCACGGCAACCTCTATGGCGCCATTGAGTTTTATGAAAAGGCAACCAAAGCCGGACTCAAACCCATCTTAGGAGTAGAGGCCTACCTCGCCCCCAAAACACGCTTTGATAAAGAACCGGGACAAAAATATTTTCACCAGCTTCTTATCGTTGAAAACGAAACCGGTTGGAAGAACCTGATTAAACTTGTCACCCGTTCCAATCTTGAAGGTTTCTATTACAAACCGCGTATTGATAAGGAACTCCTCCGCGAATATTCCAAGGGACTTATCGCCACCTCCTCCTGCCTCTCTGGCACCATTCCCCGTCTTATTCTTGCCGACCGTCTAGAAGAAGCTGAAAAAGAAATCCACGAATTCAAAGAAATCTTCGGCACGGACAATTTTTTTCTGGAGTTGGAACACCACCCCGGCATTCCCCAGCTCGCGCGTGTCAACGCCGCCCTTATTGACCTGGCCGCCAAAACCGGCACTCCGCTGGTCGCCGCCCACGACATCCACTACGCCCTCGCTGAAGACGCCGACTATCACGATATCCTGCTCGCCGTCCAAACCGGCAACAAACTGGAAGATACCGACCGCCTCTCGCTTAAAGCCGATGATTTCTCTATGGCCTCGCCCGAACGCATGGCCGAATATTTCGCCGCCACCCCCGAGGCCATCACCAACACCCGCCGCATCGCCGACCGCTGCAATTTAAAATTCGAACTCGGCCGCGTCCTCCTGCCCAAGTTTCCCCTCCCGTCCGGCTTTGAGCACAACTATGACTATCTGGAATATTTAGTTAAAGAAAAACTTCCTAACCGCTACCCCCACCCCACCCCCGAAGTCACCGCTCGCGTCGCCTACGAGCTCTCCGTCATCAAAGAAACCGGCTATGCCGGCTACTTCTTAATTGTCCAGGACTTCATCAACTGGGCCAAGGACCGGCACATCGCCGTCGGTCCCGGCCGCGGCTCCGCCGCCGGCTCTATTGTCTCCTATATTCTAAATATCACCGACATCGACCCTCTCGCCTACGACCTGCTCTTTGAGCGTTTCCTGAATCCCGAACGTATCGCTATGCCCGACATTGACATTGACTTTGCCGACACCCGTCGCGACGAAGTTTTAAATTACGTCCGCGAAAAATACGGCGCCGACCACGTCGCCCAAATTATTACCTTCGGTACCATGGCCGCCCGCGCCGCCGTCCGCGACGCCGGCCGCGCCTTGGGAATCTCCTACGGTTACTGCGACCGCATCGCCAAGCTTATCCCCTTCAACGCTGAACTTAAAAAAGCGCTCTCCACCGTCTCCGAATTGAAACAGCTCTACGACACCGAACCCGAAGCCAAAAAAGTTATTGACGCCGCCTCCCATCTGGAAGGTGTCGCCCGCCACGCCTCCGTCCACGCCTGCGGCACCGTGATCGCCCCCCGCCCCTTAACCGAGTACCTGCCTCTTCAGTACGCTCCCCAAAGCAATGACACCATCATCACCCAGTTTGAAGGCAACACCGTTGAAAAATTAGGCCTTCTTAAGATGGACTTCCTCGGCCTCAAAAACTTAACCATCATTGAAGAAACTCAAAAATTAATCCACGACTTCAAAGGCGAAGATGTGGACGTCGCCACCGTTCCTCTAAACGACCCCGCCGCCTTCGCTATTTTGCAACAGGGCGACTCCACCGGTGTTTTCCAGTTTGAATCCTCCGGTATGCGCCGCTATCTTCGCGATCTCAAACCCACCGAACTGGAAGACCTCATCGCTATGGTCTCTCTCTACCGCCCAGGTCCGATGGAACTTATCCCCAGCTACATCCGCCGCAAGCATGGCGAGGAAGAAGTGTCCTATCTCCACCCCAAACTGGAACCCATTCTGAAAAACACCTACGGCGTCGGCGTCTATCAGGAACAGATGATGCGCATCGCCCGCGACCTGGCCGGTTTCTCCCTCTCCGAAGCCGACATTCTCCGTAAAGCCATCGGTAAAAAAATCGGCTCCTTGCTGGAAGAACAAAAAACCAAACTTATAGATGGTATGATTAAAAACGGCATTGCCGAAAAAACCGCTAAGGCTATCTGGGAACTCTTCCCTCCTTTTGCCCGCTACGGCTTCAACCGCTCTCACGCCGCCTGCTACGCCCTAACCGCCTACCGCACTGCCTACCTGCGCGCCCACTACCCCGTGGAGTTCAATACCTCCCTCCTTAATGCCGACCTAAACGACCTCTCCCGCCTGTCATTTCTCGTCAGCGAGTGCCGCAAATCAAATATCAGTGTTTTCCCTCCGGATGTTAATCAAAGCGCCGTCCGCTTCGCCCCGGAAGGAAATAACATCCGCTTTGGACTGCTCGCCATCAAAAACGTGGGCTCTGGCATCGCCGAAGCCATCGTCTCCGCCCGCGCCCGCGGCGGTCCCTTCGCCTCTCTCGCCGACCTGATAGAACGGGTTGAGCACAAAGACCTCAACAAAAAATCTATGGAAAGTTTACTCAAAGCCGGCGCCTTGGAATCTTTCGGCATTGAACGTGGAGTCGGTTTAGCCAACTTGGACGCCATCATCCGCTTCGCCGGCAGCCGCCGGCAGGCGCGTGGGTCAGGCCGTCAATCTCTTTTTATCGGCGCTCCCGCGGAAAACAGCTTGCGTCTGGAGTCCGCCCCCCCCGCCGACCCCAAACAAAAACTCATCTGGGAAAAGGAACTGCTCGGCTTCTATGTTTCCGAACATCCCTTGGAACAGCACCGGGAAAAACTCAACCGTTGGAATGTTAAAGCTATCCACCAGGCGCTGGAGTGGAAAAACGAATCCGTTTCCATCCGGCTCGCCGGCACCATCACCGCCATCAAACGCCATGTCACTAAAAAAGGCGAACCGATGCTATTCGTCACCATTGAAGACGGCGACCCGATTGAAATGCTGGTCTTCTCCGACACCATTAAAAATAAAACGGAGTTGTGGCAGGAAAATAACGTCATCGTCGTGGAAGGCAATATGTCCTGGCGCGATCACGAGCCAAAATTCATCTGCCGCCGCGCCGCCGCCCTCTAAAACAAACCCGTCATTCCCTTATGACTAATCGGGAATCTATCTTCTCTTTTCTATTGTGTCATTCTGAGACCTTGTCGAAGAATCTCTCCCTCTCTTGTCATTCCCACCCCCCCTCTGTCATTCCCAGTTCACCAAGAAAAAAGAGCGGTCACCCGCTCTTAAAGTTTTCCAAACTAAACCGCCAATCCCAATCTCTGCCTGACTATCCCGATTACTTTCTTTATATCCGCCTCCGGCGTTACCACTATCCGCAACACCACATCCTGTGCCTCCTCTAAAGTAGATGAAGTAGCCCTCACTCCGATTATCAAAAAGTCGCCTCCCAACACCCGTTTCCTTCCTGCTCTCTTTGGACATCCTATGTGCTCCGGGTTTCCGTTTTCTTCCCCCGGCTCAATATAGGTATGGTCAGTCAAGTGAATTTTCTTTCCCTTTCCCCCACCAATCCTGTCCGCGATTGACCAAAAACTCCTACCCCCGCCGGTTGTATGCCGGCACAACGGCCCCCCGAAAAAAACCATCTCGTCAATATTATTAAACACCACCAACACCGGAATCCTCAAAACATTTTACTTCCATTCCTCTGTCATCTCTGCTCTCTACTTAACATTTTTAATTT
>CAYIDJ010000011.1:0-21928 GCA_964362215.1 uncultured Candidatus Saccharibacteria bacterium | reverse complement strand
AGCCGCGAAGCGGCGAGGCAACCTCCCCCCAAAATCGTGAAAGTATTATCTGGTGTCCCCGGCAGGAATTGAACCTACATTTAGGACTTAGGAGATCCTCGTTCTATCCGTTGAACTACGGGGACTTTGAGTTCTTTGACATTTTATTATATTATAGACATAGTTTCAATTAAGGGCCGTTAGCTCAGCTGGCAGAGCGCTTGCATGGCATGCAAGAGGCCACCGGTTCAAATCCGGTACGGTCCACAGCAAAATTTAAAATTATCAGGTATAATACAAACATCCTTACAATTTATTTATAAACTATGGCTACCAAATCCATTCCCCAAATTGTTTCCGCCGCCATGCCGGCCGTCGTCTCCATTACCATTTCCAAACGCTTGGAAGAAATAGAGAAAGAACTCCCGCATGAGTACTTTCCTTTTTTCGGCGGCTCCGAGGGACAGCGCCAGCGCGCCACCCTTAAAAAAATGGCTGATGTCCACGGCATGATTGAAATCGGCGGCGGCTCCGGCTTTATTGTTGACGGCAGCGGTATCATCATCACCAACCGCCACGTTATCGCCGACCCCAAAGCCGAGTATACCGTCATCGCCAACGACAACCGCAAATTTAGGACCGAAATTATCGCCCGCGATCCCATCAACGACGTGGCCATTCTCCGCCTCCACTCCAACGATCATGTCGGCCGCCTCAACGTTCTGCCTCTCGGCAGTTCTCTTGATGTTTTACTGGGAGAACCAATTATTGCCATCGGCAACTCCCTTGGCCTTTTCCGCAACACTGTCTCCGCTGGCATTATCTCCGGCCTTTCCCGTTCCATTCGCGCCCAAGTTGACCCCACCTCCCCCGTTCAGGAAATGCGCGGCCTTATCCAAACTGACGCCGCCATCAATCCTGGCAACTCCGGCGGTCCTCTTCTTAACGCCGCTGGCCGCGTCATCGGCATCAACACCGCCATCGTCTACGGCGCCCAAAACATCGGCTTTGCCATTCCCATTGACGCCGCCCACCGCGACCTGGAAGACCTCAAAAAATACGGCCGCATTCGCAAACCACTCCTCGGTATCCGCTACCTGACCATTGATGAAAACCTCAAAGCTAAAGCTAACCTTCCCTCCGACCACGGCGCGCTTGTCATCAGCGAATCCCCCGACAGCCCCGGTGTCATCCCCGGCACCCCCGGGGCTATTGCCGGCATCAAAGAACGCGATATCATCCTTGAATGTGATGGTAAGCCTATCACCTCCCAAAACACTATTCAGGATATCCTAAGCGACAAAAACGCCGACGATGTTTTGACTCTCAAACTTCTCCGCTCCGGAAAAACAAAAACCGTCAAAGTCAAACTCTCCGAACGCAAATAACTGATGGTATAAAAAACTCCCCACCGGGGAGTTTTTATTAATTTAGTAATTGATTGGTAATTGGTAATTCCTAATATATGTACTCATCTACTAATTTATCGTTGCTGTCATACAGCCGCACCCGGTCATGGCGCGAATCCAGGATATTCTGTCCCACCCACAGATACCACTCCGACGACAGGAAGTTGGCATCGTTTTGGTGTTCTTCATAACACCGGCTGTAAGTTAATCGCCGCAACACCTCTTTGCACTCATCCGGCAGATAATTCACGTTCGGCCCCTCCAGCGGATTGCGGCACGAACCGTTAACTGAATTAATGTAATCCTGGCAGACGCCCGACAGATACGTATATTCGCTTCGGTTCACAGACGGGCAGTTCCCGCTCACATTAGGTATAAAATTAGTATTGCGCGCGATATAGCCGAAACAACCATTAGTTCTAAAATTACGTCCCGCCGCGCTGGTAGACGAGTAAATATTTATTGAGTGATTTCCGGAACGCAACACTATATCATACTGCTCCCCGCCCGACGGCGGCAGAAAATACTCCACCGCCCTTGGGACAAAAACAGCTCCCCTATTTGCCTGTATCCTCCAGCCGGTAATCGGAATCCTCGCTCCCTCTGAAACAGAAGCTGAAAGCCGTATCGTGCTCGGATACTGCAGATAAGAAACGTTTTCCGAAGTCGGTGAAGCCGAAATCGTTACCTTTCCATAGTAAGACGATAAATCCGCCGCCGTGAACCCCTCCGGCGCATCCGTTATCACGTTTGTCTCCCCACCCCCTCCTCCGCTATTTCCTCCCGATGAGTAACCTCCCGTATTAAACGTAAACGCCGGAAAAGAAAATAATTTAAATCCTCCCGTTCCACCGCTAAAAAACCCGCCCACCTTATCCTTAAATCCCAAAACCAGCGTCAGCGCCGCTATCACCCCCACCAAAAACAAAATTATCTTTACCACCTTTGCCGTCTCCATATTTTAAGTAACAAAATTAATCAGTTTATCGGGAACAAAAATTGTTTTTCGGACGGTCTTTCCCGCCAGCCACACTTTGATCTTTTCTTCTTCCCGCACCAACGCCACCGCCTGTTCCTCCGTCGCTCCCGCCGACACTTCTACTAACGCCCGCAGTTTGCCGTCTACCTGTACCGCTAACATTACTGTTTCTCCGCAAAGCGCCTCTTCATCATACTCCGGCCACCCCTCTCTGAAAACGGACTCTTTATTTTCTAACCCTTCCCACAACTCCTCCGCTAGGTGCGGCGCCAGCGGCGCCAGTATCTTCACAAACTTTTCCCACAACTCCCGTGGCAACTCTTTCACCACCGCCATTCCGTTAGCCGCAATCATCAGTTGTGACACTGCCGTGTTAAACTTCATCGCCTCAATATCCTCTCCTACTTTCTTTATTGTTTTATACATCAACTTTTTTAAGTCATTTTTTAATCCCTGACCTTGCGGAAGGACTACCTTATCCTTCAAACTCCACACCCGCTCCAAAAACCTTCTTACTCCCTTAAGCCCGTTAGTGCTCCACGGAATTGCGTCGCTAAATGGCCCCATAAAAAGCTCGTATAACCGTAAAGCGTCCGCCCCATATCTCTCCGCTATCTCGTCCGGATTAACCACGTTCCCGTACGACTTGCTCATTTTTCTTCCGTCCTCCGCCAATACCACCCCGTGGCTCCGCCTCCGCGCATACGGCTCCGGCCCAACCTCCTTCGGCACCGCCCCAATATCATACAAAAACTTGTACCAGAAGCGCGAATAAAGCAAATGCAGCGTCGTGTGTTCCATTCCGCCGTTATATAAATCCACCGGCATCCAGTACTTTAAAACCTCCTTATTTTTAGAAATTAGAAATTCGTCATTAGAAATTCCTCGCGTTGCATACGCGAGATAGTACCACGACGAGCCCGCCCAGTTCGGCATTGTATCTGTCTCCCGTCTCGCCTCTCCTCCGCACTTCGGACATTTTATTTTTACCCACTCCTCCATTGCCGAAAGTGGCGACTCTCCCGTCTCCGTCGGCTCATAACTTTCCACTTCCGGCAACTCCACCGGTAATTCCCCCTCTCCCACCGGCACAACCGCATATTCAATCCCATCAATAACCACGTAGTCAAAACCCTCTTTTAGTTTTGAATTTTGAGTTTTGATATTGTCCCGACTTCGTCGAGGATGCTCGATAAAATCGGCATTTAGAGTTTCGTCCGCCGACTGGCGGATGGAGTTTAGAGTTTCCCAGCATTTACGGCAGTAAATGATGGGTATCGGTTCCCCCCAATAATGCTGTCGGCTGAATATCCAATCCCGCAAATGATAATGAACCGTCTTCTTCCCGCCCACTTTCTTTGTTATTTTATCTTTTGCTTCCTCGCTCTCCATTCCATCAAACTCCCCCGAGTTTACTAGCACTCCGTCTCCTTCGTATACCTCTTTCACATCTTCTCTATCGCTCATCTTGTCATTTTCACTCTTCTTTTTGTCATTCCCGATGACCGATCGGGAATCCAGTCCCTTTTCTTCTATAACCTTAACCACTGGCAATCCGTACTTCTTCGCGAACTCAAAATCCCTGTTATCGTGACCTGGTACCGCCATAATCGCCCCCGTTCCATATCCGGCCAGCACGTAATCAGCCGCAAATACCGGCATCTCCTCTCCATTCGCCGGATTCACCGCTTTTATCCCCTTAATCTCAACCCCCGTCTTTTCCTTTCCCTCCGCCACCCGCTCAATCTCCGTCTTCTTCTTCGCCTCTTCAAGATATCTCTCAACTTCTGCCCAATTTTCAATTTTTAATTGTAATTTTGATATAATTTCATGTTCCGGCGCCAGCACCACGTAAGTCGCCCCATAAAGCGTGTCCGGCCTCGTCGTAAACACCTCTATAAAATCAGTCCCTGAGTTTATTGAAGGGCTACCACTAGTTATCTTAAATGCGATCTCTGCTCCCTCACTTTTCCCAATCCAATTCACCTGACTGGCGCGAATCCTCTCCGAATAATCCACCGTCTCCAAATCGTCTAAAAGCCGGTCCGCGTAAGCCGTGATTTTTAGCATCCACTGCTCCTTCTCCCGCCTCTCGGTCTCCGTCCCGCACCGCTCGCACACACTCGCCTGCCCTGAACTCGTCGAACGGTTCACCACCTCCTCATTAGCCAACCCTATCTTGCACGACGGGCACCAGTTTATCGGCATCTTTGCCTTATACGCCAAACCATGCTTGAACATCTGTAAAAATATCCACTGCGTCCACTTGTAGTAATCCGGGTCAGTCGTGTTCACTTCCCGCGACCAATCAAAAGAAATCCCCAATTGCTTCAACTGCTGCCGAAAAACGGCAATATTTTTCTCCGTCGCCTGTCGCGGATGAATTTTATTTTTTATGGCATAATTTTCCGTCGGCAATCCAAAAGCGTCCCAGCCGATCGGATACAAAACATTAAAACCCTCCATCCGCGCCTTCCGCGCCATCACGTCTAAGGCCGTATAGCTCCGCACATGCCCCACATGCAGCCCCGCCCCCGAAGGATATGGAAACTCCACTAAATAATACCGCTTCGGTTTACTATCAAAATCTTTCGCCCTCGGCGCTCCTTCCCCTTCCCACTTTTCCTGCCACTTACTCTCAATTTGTTTCGGATTATACAGCTCCATTTGTTTTCAAAATAATACCCCAAAAAACCACTTTTTTCAAAATCAACCGCTCTAACATCGCCTTAATAATAAATACTACCTCCATACCACAGACGATCGTCAATAGATTGAGTAAGAAAAAACCATTATCTAATTTACAATCTTGATACAATTTTGTCCGATCGGACAAACATTGTAGTAAATAAAAAGGCCCCGATGAACTTGCATCGGGGCCCGTAAACTTTACACTCTTTGACACATCCTCATCACTGGAGATCATATCTTTTATAAGCTTACCAATAGTTCACGCGGAACTGTATGGTTAAAGCTTCTATGTCTCAATGAAGAGTATATCATCAAAAAGTGGTTGGAACTAACTTTTCGCCGCTCCCCCTAAAGCGGCTTTGCTGTCGCGCGGAAATACGGATCGATCGCGCGAAAATTCCCTTGCCGATTCTCCCACATCCCACTCCCTTCCGTCATCAGGGAGGCTTAAAAACGTGCATCAGCAGATGCATAATAACTCCTCTCCCCTCTCATATAAGGTATTCCGCCAGTCCCAAGTACTTCTAAGGAACTGCCTTTAACCATACTCCCATACCTACCCCTTGTCAACACCTTACCCACAACCCCCAAAAACAGTTAAAATGGGCATCAGACGTATTCTATAAGGTTGATTTTAATAATGTTTAGAGGGGCTATCGGAGCCGGCCGGGCTTGGTTCTTCCGGCCGGCGAGATCAGAGAACGGCTCGCCGCTGGAGCGAGCTAGTTCGTACCCGGCAAACATTATTAAAATCAACTCTTGTTTCCTAAATCAAAAATCCTTCTTGCCACCTCTGTTGTCATCCTCGCCGCCTCTTCCTCACTTACTCCCTTTATCTCCGCTAATTTCTTCACCGTCTCCACCATATAGGCCGGCTCGTTTCTCTTTCCCCGATACGGCTCCGGCGCCACAAACGGAGAATCCGTCTCCACCATCATTTTCTCTATTGGAATCATCTTTAAAACCTCATCATAATCACGCGAAAAAGTTATTACCCCTCCCACCGTCACGTAAAAATTTTCCCACGTCAGTAATCTCTCTGTCTGTTCTCGCGTTCCAGAATAAAAGTGAAATATCACTGCCAGTACCAATTTCCTTTTCTCCTCCAATATCTCAATCGCGTCCGCGTACGCCTCCTCCGTCCGCAAATGCAACATTAACGGTTTCCCCACCTCCCGCGCCAATTTTATCTGTTCCCTAAAAATATTCTCTTGCCTCCTTTTTTCTTCCAAAAATTCTCCTTCCTCAATTTTGATTTCTCCGACGCTCCGGTCGGAGTTCCGACCTTTCTCAAGCGTCGGAATTGATTTTTGATTTTTAAATTTATTATAATCCAATCCGCACTCTCCAATCGCCACCACCTGTTTTTTCTCCGCCATTTTTCGATAAAACTCATAATCAAAACCTTGCCTGCCGTCAGGCAGGTCCTCCTTCTCCGTCGGATGCAACCCCACTGTCGCCCACACTCCTTCTCTCATCTCCTCCGCTATTTTCACATTCTCTTCTGAATCTCTCCGGTTTGTACCCACATTCACTACCGCTATCCCCGCCCCCGCCGCCCGCGCCAAAACTTCCCGCCAATCTCCAAGATCCGTCTCAACGTCATCATTTAACAAACCTGCCCGCCGATGAGGCGGGTAAAACTCACTGTTTATATGCGCGTGCGCGTCAACTAATCTAAATTTCATAAACTATAAACTTATACCTAAAAAATCTTCCCTTAATGTATCCACTACAATATTTCCACGACCGTGGAAATATTGTAGTAATCCATCATTCCCCATCTCACTTCAAAATACTCATTCCATTTTTACTTCCAACCTGGGAAATAACGGCTCACTTATCGCCTCTTTTCTCTCAATATATCCCCTAATCTTCCCTGCCGTCTCCGGTAAAAATGGTTTCAAAATTTCCGCTATCTCAGACAATACCGCTACTGCCGTTCCAATTACTTGTCCGTCCTTCGTCTCCCACGGCTTATTATCGTTTATATATTTATCCCCCGCCGCCACCAACTCCCAAATATACGCTATCGCCTCATTCAGCCGAAATCCTTCCACCTTTTCCGCTACTCTCTCCTTCACCTCCACTATCGTTTTCTCAAACTCGCTTAAGCTCCCGCTAAAGGTCTGGTTTTTCTCCGCTAGCTTCAGCACCCGCGACGCAAAATTACCCAGTCCGTTTGCCAGGTCTCCGTTATACCGCGCCTCAAACTTTTCCACTGAAAAGTCCCCGTCTCCCCCCGTCGCAATCTCCCGCAGCAAATAATACCGCACCGACTCCGCCCCATACTCATCAATTAGCGCCAGCGGATCAACTGTATTCCCCAACGACTTTGATATTTTCTGTCCCCCAACTGTCACGTAGCCGTGCACCAAAACTTTATCCGGCGTCCGCACTCCCGCCGACAGCAGCATCGCCGGCCAGTATATCGTGTGAAAACGGTTTATACCCTTACCAATCACGTGTATCGTCTCAGCTTTTTCGTCCTGCCAAAATTCCTTAAACTTCTCTGAATTATCGGCATACCCCAGTGCGTTTATATAGTTAGACAAGGCGTCAAACCAAACATACATAATCTGGCTGTCGTCTCCCAGCACCGGTATTCCCCACTCTCTCGCCCTCTCCCGCGAACGCGATATGCTGAAATCTTCCAACCCATCCTCTATAAAACGCAAAATTTCATTCCGCCTCGTCTCCGGAATAATCAATATCCTCCCCTGCCTGATCAACTCTTCCAAAACATGGCTGTAATTGGATAACTTAAAAAAATAATTTTCTTCCTCTACTACCTGTAACTCCCGATCCGGATGCTCCTCACACCGCCCGTCAACCAAATCCCTCTCCCGCTTAAACTCCTCGCACCCCACGCAATAAAGTCCGCGGTAATTCTTTTTATATATATCTTCCGGCCGACAGCTCTGCCACAACTTTTGTGCCCCTTTTATGTGTCTTTCTTCTACTGAAGTCCTTATAAAATCATCATTGCTTATATTAAGACGCTCCGCCAGCTGGCTAAAAAACCCGGCGTTACGTGCTACTAAATCCGCCACCGGTATCCCCTCGTTTTCCGCCGCCTGCACGTTTTTCAAACTGTTCTCATCCGCGCCGGTCAAAAATAAAACCTGTCTGCCTCTTGTCTCGCGGTAAAATCTCGCTAACGTATCCGCCTGTACCAATTCCAGCGCGAACCCAATATGCGGCCGCGCGTTCACGTACGGAATCGCCGTTGATATAAAAACTTTCTTATTCATAAACATTTCCTATTATACTCCCAAAAACACCTCCTTTCAAACGAAAAAAGTGTTTCCAAACACGCTTTATTTTTTATTTCTCTTCCCCTCCTGCCAACCCCACCCCTCCAACAGCGTGTAAAGTAAAAAGCAAAAACATCTTTCTTGTGAGACCGCGCGCAGCACGACGGTGCGAGTCAGAGGGATTTTTTAGCAAAAAAATACCCGTGTCTCGCAAGGAAGATGTTTTTGTTTTTTCCCCCTTATCTCACCTCCACCTCCATATTCCGCGCCTATTTTATTTAACTGTCCCCCGCCTGCAAACCTGCCCTCCGGCTGTCCTTCTCCGAAACCCAGTCGTTCAAAAACTCTTGCAAAATCACTGCCGTCGGCACCGACAAAATAATACCCACTAACCCCAAGAGCGTATATCCCACCATCAAAGACGCCAGTACCACTACCGGATGCAATCCTATGGCCCGGTGGAAAACCGCCGGAATAATAACATTGCTCTCCACTTGTTGGATAATCACGAACAAGATAACTGTATAAACGGCTAATTTAAACGAACCGGAAAAAGCCACCAGCACCGCCATGCTTCCGGCAAACACCGGCCCCACATACGGTATAAGCTCAAATATCGCCGCTGACATACCCAGTATAAACGCGTGGCTGACCCCCAAAAACCACAAGCCCACAAACACCATCACTCCCATCACCAGCGACAACACCAGCTGGCTTTGCAGCCAGTAGCCGATACGCTTTTTGGAACGGCGGAAAATTTGCATAAAACGCTCCTCATTCGCCTCCGGCAGTATCGCCCGCAAAAACCACTCCACCCCGTCCCGCGACAGCGTCAAATAAAAAGAAATAATCGCTACCGATATCGCCAGCGCCAGCCCGCCAAATAAGTTACTGGCCGCCGCCGCCAGCGATACTCCTCCTAATGCCGCTCCCTGGCTTATCTGATTAAAGTTATCGTTTATTACTTTCAAAAAATCCTCTGTGGAAGTAAAAGTAAAAATCTGCCCCGTTAAACTCGCTACGTTCTGGAATAATCCTCCAAATTCCACCACCGCTACCGGCAGTATCGCGTAGACAAAAAGTCCCAGTATGAGCATGATCATAAGGTACACCAAAACTACCCCCAGCATTCTGGGTATCCCCGTCCGCTCCAGCCAGTCAACCATCGGCGCCAAACCAGATGAGACCACCAAAGCCAGAAAAATCGCCACCAGCACATCGCGCACCAAAAACAAAACTGCCGCCACAAACACCATGACTGCTATCCGCCACAAGCTCAACCATGATATATCCAATCTCATCCTCTCCATTATATTATAAGTTTAGTACAAAAAGAAAGTTTTTCCTATTTCAAGTCAAGCTCAAGAGTTCTTTAAGCTTCTCCTCTTCACCTTCAAACGGCCCGATAACCGCCAAGTTTAACCTCTCATTCTTAAAAATATCCGCCGCCACTGCTTTCACCTCCTCCGCCGTCACCGCCTTAATTCTATCCACCACCTTGGTAATTTCTTCCACCTCTCCCCGCTTTATCTCTTGCATTCCGTAAAAAAGAGCCCGCTCGTCCGAACCCTCAAGCGACATCACCAAGTTCCCCGCCAAGTGCTCTTTTGATTTTTCCAGTTCCGCCTCCGGTACCTCGCTCTCCGCCACTTTTTTAAATTCACCGACTATCGCGCTCACCACCGCTTCTATTTTAGTATGGTCTATTCCCGCCGCCGCCGTAAACATCCCGTGGTCAGTGTAAAGATCGACATCCGCGTTCACATAATAGGCCGCCCCCAACTTACTCCTCACGTTTTGAAAAAGCCGCGAACTGATGCCGCCTCCTAAAACATCCGCCAGTACCATAATGGCGTACCGCCGCTCATCCTTAACCGGAAAAGCTCTCACTCCCATCACCAAGTGCGTCTGGTCTGATTTCTTCGGCTGAATCTTAATCGCCGGCTCCGTCTGCTCTTCGTGGACCGGCAGTTTCCCTTTCTTTCCGCCCTGGGGCATATCGGCAAACGTCCGTTCTATAAGCGCCAGCACCTCCCTCTCGTCAAAGGCCCCCGCCACCGCCACCACTGTCGCTTCCGCCTTATAGTGTCCCCCGCGGTAATCAATAAAATCCTGACGGGTGAGCCGCCGGATAATTTCTTTTTCTCCCGCCACGTCCCACCCCGCCGGCTGGTCACCGTAAAGCAAACTCATAAAAACATCTCCCACTTTCCTCTGCGGCAAATCCTCATACATGTTTATCTCCTCAATAATCACTCCCCGCTCCGTCTCAATCTCTCCCTCCGGAAAAGTCGGATTAAGGTACATATCCGCCACCACGTCAAAAATTTTAGGCAAATGCTCTCGCCGCGCCTTGGCGTAATATCCTGTATACTCCTGACTGGTAAAAGCGTTGTACTCCGACCCTAAACCCTCTAACTCGGTCGCGATATCTATCTGCCTCGGCCGCTTGGCTGTTCCCTTAAAACACATGTGCTCCAGAAAATGAGACAGTCCGTTTATCTCTTTCGTCTCATACTTGCTCCCCGCCTCAACCAAAACCAAAATCGTCGTCGCCAAACTCCCCGCCTGCGGCGCCAGTATTACCCTAAGCCCATTATCTAAAATTGTCTTCTTAAACATAGTTTATTTTAAAATTAATTTTGAGTTTATAATTTTGAATTTATCCGTGTAATCTGTCATTAAAATTTTATTATTGATTGAGTTTCTCCTTCACATACCCCGCCACTTCCCCCACCTCCACCCTCTTCTGTTTCATTGTGTCTCTATCCCGCACCGTCACCGCCCTGTCGTTCAAACTTTCAAAATCAACCGTCACGCAATAAGGCGTCCCAATCTCGTCCTGCCGCCGGTAACGCTTGCCGATCGACTGCGTCGCGTCTATTTCCGCCACCACTCCAGCCGCCAACAGCTCCTTATAAATCGGTTCCGCCACCGTCGTCAGCTCTTCTTTTTTAGACAAAGGTAACACCGCCACCTTCACCGGCGCGAGCCACTTTGGTAATTTCAAAACTGTTCTCATCTCCTCCTCGCCCTCCTCCGCTGTCGGCGCCGGCTCTTCCGTATAAGCCGCCGTTATTGCCGCCAACACTGTCCGATCCACTCCCCAGGTCGGTTCAATCACATGCGGTATAAATTTTTCTCCATCCTCGTCCATATACCGCAAATCCTCCCCCGACTTCTCCATATGGTTTTTCAAATCAAAATCGCCTCGGTATGCCAATCCGTAAAGTTCCTTCCGCCCAAACGGAAAATCAAACTCAAAATCAATCGTCCTTTTTGAATAATGCGCCCGCTCGCCCTCCGGCACCTCCACCTCATGCACCTGACTCTCTACATCTATCCCCAAATCCTTCATCCACTCTATCATTGTCCACCGCCATTCCTCAAAATACTCCCGCCATTCACCCTCATTCTTCGGTGGCCGGATAAAGTATTCTATCTCCATCTGCTCAAATTCCCGCGTCCGGAAAATAAAATTCCCCGGCGTCACCTCATTGCGGAACGCTTTGCCCACCTGCGCTATTCCAAAAGGCAATTTTCGGCGCGTGGAGTTAATCACGCTCTTAAAATTAACAAACATTCCCTGTGCCGTCTCCGGCCGAAAATAAGTAGCACTCCCCTCATCTGCCACCGCTCCTAACTGCGTCTTTAACATCAAATTAAACTGGCGCGGTTCTGTCAATTCATTGCCGTCGGGGCTTTTCAGTTTATGCTCCGCCGCCGCCCGCATCATCTCTCCTAAACTCATACCTGCCGTTTTCACTCCCGCCTCTTCCAAAAGTTCGTCTAGGCGGTATCGGCGGTGTGTCTCCTTGTCCTCCGCCAACGGGTCGGAAAACTTTTCTAAATGCCCGCTTGCCTCCCACACTTTCGTGTTCATCATAATTGCCGTCTCCACTCCCACTATATCCGCCCGCTGGCGCACAAACTTGTTCCACCACCGATTTCTGATATTCATCTTCATCTCCGCTCCTAACGGCCCGTAATCCCACGCGTTCGCCAACCCGCCATAAATCTCGCTCCCGGGATACGCAAACCCGCGCCTCTTCATTAAACTGACCAACTTCTCCATTGTTACCGAATTCATTTTAATTTTTCATAATTTATAATCCCTATTCACCAATATTATATTTTGAATTTGAAATTTTGAGTTTTTAACATTGTTTAGTCCGCCAGCTGGCGGATAGAGTTTAGAGTTTAGGATTTAATTCATCATTTACTTTGTACCTGCCCCTCCCCCCTCCCCACTGTCGAGTCATCCGTTAAATCTGTTGAGAGCGCCGAGTCGCCAGCCGAAAGCTTCTCTCCGGTAAAAATATCTAAAGCTGTCAGACGCGTTTCTCCCACCAGTGGCTGGAACGCCCCTGCCGCTATCACGCTCGGTATCGCCTCCACCTGAAAAATCGCCTCCACCGGACTTCCCACCACCCCTTTCGTCGCCAGCACCTTGCCTACCTGCCACACCACTTCCTGTGTCCGCTCGTTGTATTGCGGCACGGACGCTATGTTACTCTTAACATTTCCCGTAAACCGCGCTCCCGCTCCCAAAAACGCCGACACCTCCGTATCCGTCACGTCCGTAGAATAATTAGTCAGCACCCAACGTACCGTATACTGTGTTGGGCTTTCCACTACCGGCGGCCACGGTCCCTCATTCACAAACCCCGCCGTCGCGTCCCGAAACCTTGCCTGCGCGTCAACTGTTATTTTGCCGGCCACCTTGGTAATAATATCCGCCACCCCTATTATCGTCTCCGCCTGCACATCCTCCGGCACCGTGGATGACTCAATGGAGGCCTCCGCTAAAAGTTCAAAATCTTTATCGTTAATTCTGGTAATCGGATAGTTCCCCAACGTCTTGATTAAAAAACTTACTGTCCCCGACCCCCCCGGCGGCAAGAGCGTTAGTGTTCGGTTATTGGCCGCGTTCCAGGTAATCATCCGCCGCGCCGAGTTGAACGAGCCGTTACCGGTCAAACTTCCAAAGTCATACATCGCCCCTGATAACCTCGCCGTAATAATCACATCTTCCAGGCCAACGCTGGTATTGTTTTCATAAAACAACACGTATGACAAAGTATCGCCCGGACGCGCCGCCGTCAGCGTGTCATCATTAAGGTGTATAGAGAGCGCCAAAGGCGACGGTTGTATGGAAACGCTGGCCATCTGTTCGGAAATCACATAGTCAGTCCCATAAATATTGGCTATCACCCGCCCGCCGACGCTGAAGAAAGAATCCGCCGGCCCGACTATCGTCCCCGTCACCGTGAATGTTTTTAACTCTCCGGCCGGCGACTCCTCCACCGCCAATAAGTTATGTTTAACCCCTCCCATCGCCTCCGATGATGAAATAAAATTGAATCCGTCCGGATAATCAAGTTCTATTTTCACCGGCCCCACCGCCTTTTCTGTCGCGTTCTGGTAGTTTATTTCTAAATCAAAACGCTCTCCGGAAAAAACCTTCCGCGGCGCCGCGATGTCAATCTTAACTACCGGATTCCCCAACGCCAGATCCGCTGTTTCCTCCGCCTTAAACTCCGACCCTAAAGATCCCGTTTTATAAAACGCCGCGCCGGTAATCCGGCTTATAGTCTGCGGCTGTCCCACAGCAATAAGTTCAAACGCTTCTTTGGTGATACTCCCGTCGCCGACTGTTCCGATGTCACGCGTCAATATCTTCTGTCCGGACGCCGCCCGCGCGAACACCACCCCTTCCGGCAAACTAAGCGACACTCTCACATCCTGAATTGCCGTCCCGCTCACATTTTCAACTGCCGCCTCCACCGTAAAAGGCGCTCCCAAACGCACCTCTTCCTCCGGTAAATCCAGCGAAATGTTTACTCCACGCGAAAACAAAGCCGTATAAATATAATAACCGCCCACCACCGCCGCCACCACAAAAATCACTGCCGCCGCTGTCGGCAGCCAGCGCCTTAAAATTTTTATCCAATATCGTCCCACTTTTTCTTCTTGAATTATTCTTTCCGCCGGCATTGGCCCAATTTCCGCTCCCCATCCCCCGCGTATGCCCTGCTTACCAGAAAATTTAGGTTTATTAGCCGACTCTTCCTGTTGACGCCCCCGACGACGAACATCGCGGTCACTCCGCTCATAAAGATCCTGTTCCAGTTCTTCTAAAGACATATAATATTTTAACTAAAAGTCACTTTCCACCTTGTCATTCTCTTATATATATTACCTCATCTCCTCCCGCCATAAAAGAGGGTAGGCACTCCCGGCAGGCAAACTCATGTTCTTTAACCAGAAAATATTCCGGCACCGTTTTCCCGCATAGCAGGCAAAAAGAAAAACGCGGGTCATATCCCAGATAAGCCAGCATCTCTGTTACTGTCGGCTGTTCCGCGGCGGACAAAAGCGCGTAAAGTTCCGCGTCCGCTTCCCACGGCGGCGCCAGCTCCTTGACCGCCAGCATTACCCCCCACGGCAAATTAAGCTTTCTGATACATACACCGTCCACCGCCCGCACGCTTCCTTTTTCCACCAGCCGCGCCGTCACTATCCTGTTCGGCTCAAAATGCGCCGCCAGCTTGGAAGTAATCTTCCTCCCGGAAATAAGCTTCGCCGCCACCCGCCCATGGCTTTTAGTAAAAAGATGCGCCACTGCGTCTTGCTCCCGCACTGGCTCCTTGTCCAGCACTATTGCTTGCGTACGATACTCCGGCATTTCTTTTATTATAACCAATTTTTCGTCCTTGGTCTAAAAATGAAATCCGTCTAATTTTTGCGCAAGTAAAACTTTAGCGGGCTACTTTATGTTAAACTTCTCCCTTAAGGCTAATAAATCAAAAGGTATTTCGCCAACACACTCAAGTGTATAGACATATTATAATAATATAATTCGTTTGACGTGATATTTTTATGATAAGCTCTTTCGTCTCAAAATCCCGCCTATAGTTCTCGTCGGGGCAACGAGTCTGCAACTTCTTATTGACAAAAAGCCACATATATTGCCTTACCATTGACTTTCTAGCCAAACTATGCTATACTTTCCTCATGCCTAAAGAAGGCATTTTTAGTTGAAAAAGACATCAAATATAGCTTTTTCAAAGCCGCTATCCCCGACCGCCAGCCGGGGTACGGACACTCCCCCTCCTGTAATCGTCGCGATTATTTACTTCTTAATGAATTAAAACAGGCGGGCAAGAGTAAACCCATATGATACGCTACTTAGCTATTATTGGAACGCTCCTTATAATTAATCCTTTAGTACCTACTAGTTCTGAATCCGTGCCTCCGACCGTCTCTGTTTCGGCCTACGAAACGGCTGTGGATGGCTCTGCTCTTGTGGCCAACTCTCCGGTTAAAATTCCTGCCGCTTCCTATCGGGGCGACAACATTGTTTACGCCGAAGTTACCGGCTACTCCAGCACCGCCGATCAAACTGACGCCACTCCGTTCATTACCGCCTCCGGTACGTACGTTCGTCAGGGTGTTGTGGCTGCCAACTGGCTGCCGATTGGTACTAAGGTAAAACTGCCGGAACTCTTTGGCGATCAGGTCTTCACCGTTGAAGACCGAATGCACTCGCGGTTTGCTGACCGCTTGGATATCTGGTTCGCTGACCGTAACGAAGCCAAGGATTTCGGTAAACAAACTGCTAAAATCGTTGTCCTCTAAATTATAAAACCGCCCCTAAACGGGCGGTTTTAGTTTACCCCGCTCTGACTAACAAACTAACCAACTAATAAACTAATAAACTAATAAACTTTCCCCAAAACTCGGCTGAAAATTCTCGTTTATTATCACCAATAACCTCTCCACTTTCTCTATTTTTTTATTTCTCACCGTCACTTTAAGCGCCAACCCCCGCATCGTCTCTTTGGAAAACTTCTGGTCAAAAACAAAGTTCCCTAAACTATACGCCACCCATCCCGTTTTCTCTCCCGCCTTCACCTGCTCCACTTCTTGCGCCACGTGCGGGTGTGTTCCCACAATCAAGTCCGCTCCTGCTTCTACTAGCTGCGCCGCCTCTTCCTTCTGCCAAATATTGGCTTTCTTTTGATATTCCTCACCCCAATGCATCAGCACCACCACCACGTCCGCCCGTCCGCTTTCCTTAAGTTCTATAATCTCGTCCTCTATTTTATCTATATTAAAATCACTCACGCCCGCGTTCTCCCCGCGCGCCACCAACCCTTCCGGATAAAGCGGCGTGTACGCCAAAAATGCTATCCTCTCTCCTTTAACTAAAATTATCTCCGGCTTATTTGCCTCATCTTCCGTCTGCCCCGCCCCCACCCCCTGCACTCCCGCGCTAGCCAAAAAAGTTAATGTGTCACTCAACGCTCCCGCCCCATAATCCCAAATATGATTATTAGCCAGCGACATCACATCAAATCCCGCCTCCCCTATCGCCTCTGCCGTCTCCGGTTCAAACCGGAAAGAATATTCACTTCCTTGTTGTTCTCCCCGCCCTGATATCGGTCCCTCTAAATTGCCTATCGCGATGTCAGCCGCGTTTATCGTTTCCACCGCGCCCGCGAACGGAAAACTCCAATCGCCTCCTCCCACTCCTTTCACCGCCGCCGCCACATTCCTATCCAACATCACGTCTCCCACAAAAAGCATGGTTACCGGTTTTTGCGTTTCAATCTCTTTTTGTTTCGTATCCGTCGCCGCCGCGATCGCCAATAAATTTGCCTGTAATCTCGCGTTAATCGCCTGTCCGTAAGAAATCGACAAATCCTCTGCTAAATGCAAAGACGCTCCAAAAGCCAGCGATATAATCGCGCCTAAAACAAAAACGTTAAAATGGTGGGAACGCATATAATCCCTACTCTAAATTATACGCCATTCCCGTCAAAACATCTCTGGGGAAAACAATTTTCCATCTCCCGGTAACCCAGTTTATCCGGTTATCCCATTTTGTTGATACTCACAAAAAATCGCCGCCGCGAAAACTGTCGTCCACAATCCGTCTTTATTGCCTATCGCCGACTGTGTCACGTTCGCCGTCCGCACAATCTTCCCGCTCATCTTATAAATCTGTTCACGCTCATCCCACGCCTGATTCGGGTCAAACTCAATTCCTAAGGTTGTCGCCAGCATTGAAGCCGCTAAATCCTCCGCGTAATCCCCCGCCTTCTGGTCGCTTTCCCCAAAAGAACGATGCTCCGACAAATACCCGTGCTGATTTGCGTCCGCCGGAATCGCCACTCCCACCGACGCCGCTATCAGGCGATTCGGCTCATTTGTCTCATTTCGGTCATAAACCGCGAACACCACCTGGCCGGGCTTGAGCATCTTTATTCCCTCCTCGCGAGTAACTCTTTTGCACCCGGGCGGAAAAATACTGGATACTAAAACCAGATTGCAATATGCCACTCCCGCGTCGCGCAACGCCATCTCAAAAGACGCCAGCTTGTCCTTATGGACGCCGACGCCTTTGGTGAAAAAAATCTTTGATGGTACCAGTTGCATTAAAATAAATTTTGGTGCAGTATTCTTGAATTAGTCCGAACGCATTTCGCCGCCTGCGGCGGCGAGCAACCCCCCGCGAATTCGGAGCGGCTTCGCCGCGAGATTTAACAATTTCCAATTTTTCTTTGGCGGCAACTAATTCAGAATTCGCAAGGCGAATACTTTAAGAATAAAGAATTTTTATGAGAATTACAATGATTTTAGAAAAAGCGAGAGCCCCAAGCGGAAGTGAATTCCACAAGGGGCTCGTTGTGACGGATTGTCCGTCACATGAACAGATGGACAATCCAGCCGACAGCGATGGCGAGCACGGGGGAAAGAACTTCGAAAAAGAGCAACTCCTTTTTCGCGTCCTCGTCCCTCGGAATGTGCTGTTGAGTCAGGAAGCCGATGACAATCCCGATACCGATGGCCTGCACCAGCGAGATTACTGGGAGGCCGAGGGTAGGGACCATGAACCAGCCCCACAACAGCTTCAATGCCACACCGTTCAGCAGATACGCCACGACCACCATGGCGATAAAGCCGAGAGCAACCATTTTGCACCTCCTCAAGGTACCGTGTTCTCAACGGTGAAATTACCGCAGAGATTATCAGTTTCTTGATTCTGATAACACGATAAATATAATATATTATGGGCTAGAAGTCAAGCCAAAACAAAAAATCAGCATCTCTGCTGTTTATTACCTCAAATCTTATGAATTCAGTGATTAAAAGTTTTTCTTTTCTTCTTTCAAAATCGCCAATTCGTTTTTGCCCCGAAAATCCAATACAAATTAGTCGCCGAGCGAAGCGAGGCGAACCTTCAAAACTTGCAATTTCTTCAATGGTGCGCGGGAGAGGATTTGGCCGCAAGTCCTTCCTCGCCGCCGCTCGGTCGGCTCGCAACCTGCCGCTCGCTATTCCGCCTGCTGGCGGAATATAGCTCCGCGCTTCAAATCTCTCGCGCGAGTAAAGCAATTTACTCGCTCCGTGCTCGCTCATTATATTCGCTGTGCGCGGGAGAGGATTTGAACCTCCAAGCCCTTACGGGCGCTACCACCTCAAGGTAGTGCGTCTACCGTTTCGCCACCCGCGCATTTTCCAAAAAACGATATCACAAACCCGCCCAAACATCAAAACTTGCGCCCGGATAAAAATCATCCTAAAATAGAGCTATTACTACTACAAATAAAATAAGAAAGGAAGCCCTAGAATGTCCGATCAATCCCCCTCTGTCATCAATGTGTTTTCATTAAATTGTTTAGCCAATGATCTTATTAGCATAATCGCTTACTCCCCTCACAACGAACCGATAATTATTGAAGAAAAAGGAAAAATTTTCAAGATAGTGGCAGCCTATTTCATTGAAATAATTCTCTGGGTTATCTTTTCAGAAAAGAAAAACAATGACCCTCTTCTTATTTTAATGGAACATGAAGATAAAAATGAAATTCACGAGCTCGTGCCAAAACCCACGCCACCACAAAAACAAAGCCCGCCAGAAGAAGAAGTTGAAAACCAACAAACAGCTAAATCATTTTCAATAAAAGAATTGGCTGATATGCTTATAAACGACCCTCAATATATCCCGGCCGACATCATTGTTTTTAACCAAAAAAAATCGCCTCCAGAAGACTGGGAGAAATGCCTAATCAAAAAGATTCTCCGGATTATTTTGTTAGAATTAGAAGAAAAAAATTCTCCTTTTATGGGTTTTGTTTCGATTGACGGCGAACCATCCAAGTTTTGGCTCAAGCCAATCAACTGCCTTCTTGAAGACAACAATTCCCAAAAGGCCATCTCGGCCTAATTCGCACCTTTCCTTAATTAAGGAACAGTTCTCTCTGAACTGTTTTTTTCTTTCTATTGACAAAATAGAACAAATAATTTATACTACCAATAGTTGCTTTACACTAAAAACATCTTGGAGGTGAAAAATGGAAAAATACAATAACGCAAAGCTGGCAAAATTATATGAAGAATTTGGAATCAGTATAGACCAAAAAGTTGACCGAACAGTTGAAAAGATAATCAACTGCCCCTATGTATTATACCGATAGCGCTTACAAACCACACTGGTACCAAATCCCAGGAAAAATAGAGAAGAACCCAGATGATGAATTTTAACACTAAATCCAGAATAATAAAACAGCTCCCTCGAGCTGTTTTTCTTTCCTTAATTTTGATACTAGAAAATTGGTTATTGTTTCTTGCCTGCCCCATGGAATTATTCCTATAATTCTCTACGGGGATGTTTGATTATTATCTATTACGCCGTCACCCCAATCTTCCTCCGTGCCTTCTTCTTGGAAAGATTACGCAAGTAGTAGATCTTAGACCGCCTCACTTTTTTAGGAGATGAAATTATCTCTACTTTTTTTATCGCCGGCGTCTTAATCGGATATACTTTTTCCACTCCCACATCCGCCACCACCCCCCGCACCGTAAAAGACGCACCCGCTTCCCGCCCGTGCTTGCGCGCCAACACCACCCCCTCAAACCTGCCGGTGGCGTCATAAACTCGCAACTTCACTCCCGTCTTTATTTTATCGGCTGTTTCCTGGTCAATCATAAAAAATACTAAGTTGCCCCAATATACATCATTCCAAAAAAATAAGCAAATTCTTAAACCTGTTTTAGATTTTAGCTTTATTCAGAAACTCCTCCACCCTCGCCACCAGATCATCAATAGATGTCTTCGCCTTCACATAGTATTCCACCGCCCCCATCTCCTTCACTTTACTGACATCCGAGTCCTGGCTCAAATTGGATAAAATTATCACCGGCACCGAACTCACCTGCGGATTGCCCTGAATATATGCCATTACTTCAAAACCAGATTTCCCCGGTAAAATCAAATCAAGTAAAATCAAATCCGGCCGAGCGCTTTCCTCCAATGCCTTGATAGCCGCCTCGCCGTCAATAGCCAGCGTCACCCCCACCCCGCCCTTCTCCAGCTTCGCTCTCAAAAGTGAATTTAAAAACTGGTCGTCCTCAACTAAAAGAACATTAAACTTTGCCATCCCTGCCATACTCGGCGCCGCCATACTAGCCGCTGACGCCTCGTACCCGCCAACCGGCGCCGCCGACTGAACAGCTTCCCTGCTTGGAACTTCAACTTCCGCTATCGGAAGTGCTTCCGCTCCGCCTGCGGGCGGATCAGCCGGAATCATCACCGGCACTGGCTCCACCGTCTCCACCGGCAGAGTCGGAACTGCCGAAACAACTTCTGGCGCGTCAATTGGCTGACTCGGCGCCAGCGCCTGCTGTAAATCTTTATCTTCTATCATTACGTTAAATTATAAATAAAAAACAAAACAAACGCAAAACCAGCTAAATGAAAAAAGTTTTTCTGTTGCCCCAAGCTGTCCTGTAAAAATCAGTCGCTTGCAACAGTCGTGATTTTGAGGCTCCACGACCAACACCTCTTGTTTTTATAAACAACCGACCTTAAAGAATACTTTTGTATTCTTTTAGTAATTAATCCACGCACAGCTTCCGCTACACGTGCCTTGTTACGACTTAGCCCTCATCACTAAGCTCAGACTAACCGAGCACTCAGCCCACTTGCTTGATAGCTCAATGTTTAGTTCCATAAAAAACAGATTTTTAACTAAACACCGGCGCAACCAAGCTGAGTGCTCGGCTTCACCTGCTCCCAGCTCTGCTGGCTTGACGGGCAGTGAGTACAGGACTCGAGAACGTATTCACCGCGCCATTGCTGATGCGCGATTACTAGCGATTCCGGCTTCATGGAGGCGAGTTGCAGCCTCCAATCCGAACTGGGGCCATGTTTGATGGGATTAGCTCCGCCTTGCGGCTTGGCTACCCATTGTCATGACCATTGTAGCATGTGTGTAGCCCAGGGCATCAGAGGGCCACGCTGATTTGACGTCATCCCCACCTTCCTCCCAACCCCTTGTTCGCAAACGAACAAAGGAAACTCTAATTTCTAACTACTAAACTCTAAACAAATTCCAATGATTAAAACTGTAAATTAAAAACATTTTTAATTTTAAACATTTGAATTTTGATATTGTTTAGTCCGCCAGCTGGCGGATAGAATTTAGTATTTTCCCTTTGCGTTTCCGCGCAAAGGGTTGGGCGGTCTCCCGTGACACATATAACACGGGATAGGGGTTGCGCTCGTTACCCCACTTAAGGGAACATCTCAAGACACGAGCTGA
>CAYIDJ010000010.1:19819-24946 GCA_964362215.1 uncultured Candidatus Saccharibacteria bacterium | reverse complement strand
CGCCACACTGCCTGAATACTTGGAAGGCAGAACCCCGAAAGAAAACACCCTTTCCATTTTCAGAAAAAATCCACCCCGCGCAAATCAAAATAGCAAGGAGTGTTTTCTTTCGGGGTTGCCGAGCGGAGCAAGGCGGTGGCGGGGCTTTCGTTCATCACGAATTTTTGATAAAATAGGTTCGAGCGAAGTCGTAAAGACACTCAAGCAAAATTTGAAACGTCGGGATAAACAGTAGGTCGCCGGTTCGAATCCGGGAGGTGGCTCAGGTGTGGCGAGAATTGCCAACGTAGCTCAGTCGGCAGAGCAACTCCATGGTAAGGAGTAGGTCGCCGGTTCGAATCCGGCCGTTGGCTCAATCTTGATAAATTGGGTGACTGGGTAGCTGGGATTAGGGAGGGTTAGAGAGTAAATATTATTTTATATAAGAGTGTGATATATTAATAATAGCAATTTAATAATTTCAGCAAGATAGATAAGATGGATTTTAAATCAAAGAAAGGTGGGAGAATAATTATGCTTGGTAAATCAGATAAGCCGCGTGGTGTTTGTGGAGAAATGGTATTATCTAGTGGTGAAATATTAGATGATGTGCCGTGGGATTGGGTCATTGTGTGCACTGACCCGCAAGATGATAAGTATGTTATAATCGCCTGCACTTCGCAGGAAGTGCAACAGCCGGTACGGAGAGTTTCGCGTAAGAGTATTTTGAAATCTTTTTCCCTTATTAAAAATGAACAGCAATTTTCTCCAGAGGAATTACGAGAAAAAGAAAGAGAAGTGTTAGCGTTAGAAGAATTAGAAGAAATAGTTATTTGGGGCGACAGATGAAGGTTTGGGGGGTTATTAAAGTTTAAAATTGGAGTGAAATGTATTTTCTCAGCTTGCCTTAGGGCGGTTGATTTTTTTTGTGGATTTTGATAGAGTTTTATCACTTAAATTTAAGTATGGCTAAGTCAAAATATAGCGAATATCTGGTGCGGCTTAAATGCTCAAAGTGCGGGCGGGTGAATTACTATACCCGAAAGAATAAAAAGAAAATGGAAGAGAAGCTGGCGATAAAAAAGTATTGTAAGAAGTGCAGGACAAGACAGGTTCATAAGGAAGGGAAAAAGTAAACAAGATAAAAGCCCCATTAAGGGCTTTTATCTTAAATGACTAATTACCAATGACAAATTACTAATTAATGATTTTTGAATTGAAAAAAGTTGGTTTTTTGGTATAGTGGGGTAAAGGTAGAAAAGGGAGCTTAGTTAAGTGGTATAACGGCGGTCTCCAAAACCGCGGTCGGGGGTTCAATTCCCTCAGCTCCCGCCAGAAAAAATAAAGGACAGCTCGCGGGGCTGTCCTTTGGGGGAGGGGGTGGGGGAGGAAAAAGTTATTTCTTTTTTTTTTTCGGATTTTTTTCTGGCCGGATAGCGGGAAGGATAGGAACAGTTTTCTGTTCTACCGGTTTTTCTTTGAGTGGATCGGGTCGTTGTTCATCATCTTCATCATTTAAAATACCGTTAAAAGCGGCGGCTGTTTCTTTAGTTACACCTCTCATGATGTTTTATCCTTTCCGGTGAATGTGATTTTCAATGAGCGTTACAATTATAACTGGCTTCCGGTGAGGCGTCAAAAGATTTGGGAGAAGAGGCGGATTGTTCTATAATGAATGAATGGCGAGTATAAAAAAGGGCACGAAAAAGAATAAAGAGAAAGAAAAGAAGGGCGGAAGGAAGGCGGAAGAGAAAAAAATTAAAGGAGATAAGGAAGTACGTAGGACTTCCGTGAGGATGGCAAAGAAAGATGTGGGGGAGCGGTCTCGCCTACGCGAAGACGCTTCGGCGAAGCGAAGGAAGAAAGGGATTTATCTTTCGGTTATCATTCCGGCTTACAACGAGGCGGAGCGGCTGCCGATAACATTAGTTGACATAGACCGGAGATTGCAGGAGATGAATTTGCCATCATACGAGATTTTGGTGGTTGATGATGGTTCTACCGATGGAACGGTGGCAATAACGGAGAAGTTTAGGCAGATTATAGTCGGATTGCGCGTGGTGGCCGGGACGGAGAATCACGGCAAGGGTTACGCGGTGCGGCAGGGAATGCTGGCGGCGCGGGGAGAGATACGAATTTTTACCGACGCGGACAATTCCACGACTATAGACCAGTTTGTGAAAATGCAGCCGTATTTTGCCGACGGAGCGCAGGTGGTTATTGGCTCGCGGGCGATAGCCGGCGCGGAGCTTGACCCGCCGCAGCCGTTTTATAAAGGGATATTGGGTAAACTGGGAAATCTTTTTATACAGGCGGCGGTGTTGCCCGGGATATGGGACACGCAGTGCGGGTTTAAGGCATTTACGGCGGCGGCGGCGGAAGATATTTTTCGGCGGGCGCGGGTAAACCGCTGGGCGTTTGATATAGAGGCGCTGGCGCTGACGAAAAAACTCGGATACGAGATGCGGGAAATACCGGTTCATTGGGTGAACGACATACACAGTCATGTGAAGGCATCGGCTTACTTGCAGGTTTTGGTGGAGACGGTCAAAATAGCGCTACGTTTGCGAGAGGGGGCGCCGGAGCGGGTAGGAAGAGAAGAAAGCGGCGAGGAGACAAATAAAAATTTGTTTTAATATTTTATGGCTGGATCGCTTTACACAGAGCGGGACGTAAATATCAGAAAGACGTGGCTGTTGTTCACGGGTTTTTTGGTAGTGGTTATCGCTATTGGCTGGGTTTTAGCTACGGCTTATCAGACGCCCGCGGTTTTGTACATAGCGGTTGCTTTCAGTTTGATTATGAACGTGGCCGGATACTGGTATTCGGACAAGTTGGTACTTGGTATGGCGCGGGCGAAGGAGGTCAAGCGGGAGGATAATCCGGAACTTTTTCGGATAGTGGAGAATCTGGCGATTACGGCGGGACTGCCGACGCCGAGGATATATATCGTACGGGAGGCGGCGCCGAACGCGTTTGCTACCGGGCGGGACCCGAAACACGCGGTGGTGGCGGTAACGGAAGGGTTATTGGAGCGGCTGGATCGAAGCGAGTTAGAGGGAGTACTAGCGCACGAATTGTCTCATATCGGCAACCGAGACATACTACTGTCCACAGCGGTGGTGGTGTTAGTTGGTTTTATTTCCATATTGTCGGACATGTTTATGCGGTCGGCGTGGTGGGGTGGGGTGGGGGGAAGGAATAACGACAATAATCAGGGACGAGCGATAATAATGGCGGTGGCGATAGCCGTTTCAATCTTGGCGCCGATAGCGGCAATTTTAATGCAACTGGCAATTTCCAGAAAGCGGGAGTTTTTGGCGGATGCGTCGGGGGCGCTCTTGACCCGCTATCCGGAGGGATTGGCGCGGGCGTTGGAGAAGATAGCCAGCGACCCGGCGTCGATGCGGGCAGCCAACAACACTACGGCACATTTATGGATCTCTGACCCGTTTAAGGGAAAGCAAAGGAGTTCGTGGTTACACAAGCTTTTTATGACCCATCCGCCGGTGGAAGAGAGGGTGGCGGCGTTGAGGGGGATGGAGATTTGAAATGAAGTTCTGAATGTTGTAGTTTGTGTATTAGTTGGAGGGTTCGCATAGTGGCCTAGTGCGCACGCTTGGAAAGCGTGTATACCGAAAGGTATCGAGAGTTCAAATCTCTCACCCTCCGCAATTGACATATTTTATAGCGAGTTGTATAATAGCGGGAGTTTTGAAAATTGAATAAGGAAGGGAGAAAGAGGATGAAAAAGAAAAAAGAAGTAGAAGAAGTGAGAAAAGATAGGTTGGATTATGTGGTACATGTTTCAGTAGCTTCCAGAGATTTGGATTTGAGTATAGAGAAGGTGCTGGATGTATTTGAACAGACAGCCCGTGGGATTATGCCTGGGAAGCGTGGGAGAATATTATTAATGGATGCCTGCAAAGGGCATTTGATAGATATGAAGATAAGAGAAATTTCAGATTAAGTAAGGGGAAAAATATGGCGTCTATTCAGAAATATTAAATAGACGCTTTTTGTTTTGATGGGTTTGTGGTATAGTAGCTGGAAAGCGGAAAGAGTCGTTCCGCGGGTAAGGGACGGTTATAAAAACAATGGAAATTATGTTTTTAATAGGAAGGGTTCTTTTCGGAGGGTATTTTTTGTACAGCGCCTGGAATCACTTTATCCACAACGGGGGAATGGCGCAGTACGCGGCTTCTAAGGGTGTGCCAGCGGCGAGGGTAATGGTTTTGATTACAGGATTACTTCTGTTATTAGGGGGCGCAGGGGTGTTGTTAGGAGTTTATATTAAGTTGGCTTTGGGGGCGTTGGTTGTGTTTTTAGCGCTAATAACGTTCTGGATGCACGCGTTTTGGATGGAGACGGAAACGCAGGCGCGGATGGGGGAAATGGTTAATTTTTTAAAGAATTTGGCGCTTTTGGGGGCGGTACTGATGATGTTTACAATTACAGAGCCATGGTCGCAGGCGTTGTTCTAATTAGATGATAAATTATGATATTTCAGGGAATTGAGATATCAACTTGGCAGTTAACTCTATTAGTGTTAATCGCGCTGTGGAGTATTCCGTGGAAGGGGTACGCGCTGTGGTTGGCGGCGCAGAAGGGCCAGAAATGGTGGTTTGTCACGCTTTTGGTGGTGAACACGGTGGGGCTGCTGGAGATATTTTATATTTTTTATTTCAGCCGGCGAGGAGAGAAAAAAAAGGATAGATTCCCGCTTTCGCGGGAATGACAATAAGGAGAGCGGGAACCCGCCCAACAGAGTTGTTCGGGCAAGCGACAAAAAGAAAAAGGGAATGTGATATAATGTAAAGAGAGAGTTTTATTATTAATTTTTTATTATTTTGGTTTATGAAAGCAGTTTTGTACGGGGTGTTGGCGGTAATGATGGCGGGAGTGATGGCGGCGCCGGCGGGGACGCGAGCAGAGGGTGAGCGTCCGGCGATTAAAATAAAGGCGGCGCAGGAGTTGAGGGTGGAAGTAAAGGAGACGAAAGAGGCGGTTCAGGCGGAGGTAAAAGAAAGGCGGGAAACGGTGAAACAGGAGGTGACGGAAGCGAAGGACGCTTTTCGGATGAAAGTGAAGGAGACGGAAGCGAAGGACGCTTTTCGGATGAAAGTGAAGGAGACGGAAGCGAAGGAC
>CAYIDJ010000010.1:15273-19719 GCA_964362215.1 uncultured Candidatus Saccharibacteria bacterium | reverse complement strand
GACGGAAGCGAAGGACGCTTTTCGGATGAAAGTGAAGGAGACGGAAGCGAAGGACGCTTTTCGGATGAAAGTGAAGGAGATGAAGAGTAACGATGAAAATTTGGGAGGATTATTAAAGGCGCGCCAGGAGGAAGTAAAGGGACAGCTTATAGAGAAAAAACAAGAGGCACGGGAGGTATACAAAGAAAGTTTAGAGGCGGCCAGAGAGGCACGGAGTGAGGCGAAGGAGCAGCTCAAGACGGAAGTGAAGAAAATAGCCGACCAGAAGAAAGCGGCGACGGTGTTAAGAATTGCCGACCAGATAGGAATGGTTAATGAAAAAGTAACGGCGCAGATGACAGTGGCAGTGGATAAACTGGAGGATATGTTGGCAAGAATTGAAGCGCGGGCGGACGTGGCGACGGCGGCGGGAATGGATACGATAGCGGCGGATATGGTTGCTGGCGCGGCGCGGGAGGCGATAGCGGCGGCCAGAACGGCGATTAAGGAACAAACAGCCAAGATCTACGAAATCAGTTTTGACAGCGAGGGGACATTAGGAGCGGATGTGAGCAGAGTAAGGCGGCAGTTGGCGGACGACTTAAAGGCAGTGCGGGGAAAAGTGGCGGCGGCGCAGGAGGCAGTGCGAAACGTACTTTTGGCGTTACAGTCGGTGCCGGGAGTGGATGAGGCGGGACAGTAGAAAGTATTAAGTATAGAATATAGAAAATTATGAAAAATGTTTTTTACATAGTAGTGGTGGCGGTGATAGTGGCGGGGGGCTGGTGGTATTATAATGCTTATTACGCTCATCCGGACCGAGCGGCAGTTGACCAGATTTTATCGCCGGTTAGCGGAGTGACGGTGGAGAATAACACAACGGCGGCAACAGAAAAGGATTTGGAGGCGCTTAATTTGGGTGACATAGAATCGGAACTTCAAGGAATAGACGCGGAGTTAGACAATCTTTAGTGATTTATGAGGTATTTTTGGTTGGTAGTAGTGGCGGTGTTGGTGGTGGCAATAGTATGGTGGTGGCTGACTCCGCCAGTAGCGGCGCCGGGGCCGGCGGAGAGCGGTTTGACGGCAGGGATAAATGTGGTTGAGTAAAGTGTTTTTAAGTGTTAATTAAAAAATATGGAATTAAGAGAAGAAAATAGGGGCAATACAGCAAAAGCGGCTTTTTTGTACATACTGTCGCTGATCGCGCTGGGTTTTTTGACGGTGGTGGGAGGGATGACGGTTTTTCAGATTATCAATAAGTTTTTTACAAGTGTCGGCGACCCGTACGTCGCTTACTATTCAACGGCAATATTGCGGTCGGCGCTGGCGGCGGTGATAGTGGCGGCGCCGCTTTATTTCGTTACCGTCTGGAGGATAAACAAAGCGCTTTTAACGGGCACGCTGGCGGCGGCGGCAAGTATTAGACGGTGGCTGACTTATCTTATACTGCTGGCGGCAACGGTGGTTATGGTCGGGTATCTTATAAGCACGATAAACGCTTTTTTGAACGGAGAATTAACTATTCCGTTCGTGCTTAAGGTGGTGTCGGTGCTGTTTATCGCCGGATTGACGTTTGCTTATTACATTTATGACGCGCGGCGGGCGGATTTGGAAGGGCGGGAAGACAGGCGGCCGAAGATTTTTGCGATAGTGGCAATGGTGGCAGTGGCGGCGGTGGTAGTAACGGGACTTATTATCAATGAGTCACCGGCTATAACCAGACAGAAGCGGCAGGATGAGGAGACCGTGTCAAGGTTAAGCCAGACGGCCTGGGCGGTGGAAAGTTATTATCAGCAGGAAGGAAAATTGCCAGATTCGCTTCAGGACTTGACCGGCGTGAAGCTAGTGGAGAATGACGCGATTAACCCGGTGAGCGGAGAAGAATTTGAATATCGGGTGGTCAGCGGATTATCATACGAGCTTTGCACAACTTTTCAGGTGGCTAACAACGAGAAGACAGACGAGGGAGATTATTGGTCTTATAATCCGGAATGGCTGCATGGTGTCGGCAGGCAGTGTTTCACCAAGAAAATACAGACCGATTTGAACGGAAAGCCGGCGCCGGCGCTGCCGTTGCCAGCGAGATAAAAAACCGCCCCAACTTCTGGTTGGGGCGGTTTTTTTTATCTAAACTTTTATCCACGCACCAAAAGATCATAGGTTTACCCGTGGATGAATGGTCTTTGGCGCGGGATTTCGCTCCACGGGCAAGCCAGTATGATTTGACCGTAACAGAGGGATACCACGGGCTGCCCGGGGAGCTTCATTCTACAAAGAGAAGGGTGGCCATAACGACAAGGCCAAAAATGATACCAACGAGTTGGAAAGCGGAGTGGAGCGGGCGGCGTTCGCGGTGAAGTTCAGGAATGAGGTCAGAGAGGGCGATATAAAGAAAGCCACCGACAGTAAAGGGCAAAACAGCCGTGATGGCAGTGGCGGTGTTGGGAAAAATAAAAAATAAGCCGCCGCCCAGAAAAGCGGCGCCAGCGGAAAGAAGGTTTAGCGCGAGGGCGCGGCGGCGGGAGAGGCCGGCGTGAATTAGGATAGCAAAGTCGCCGATTTCCTGCGGGATTTCGTGAAGGAAGACGGCCAGGGTGGTGGAGAAGCCAAGAAGGGGGCTGACGGCGAAACTGCCGGCGATAATGAGGCCGTCAATAAAATTGTGGACGGCGTCGCCGATAAGATTAATGGCGACTAAGGCGCGGCGGCGAGAACTGCCGTGTTCAAGACATTCCGGTTCGTGGCAGTGCTGCCAGTGGAAATACTTTTCCACGATGAAGAAGATGAGAATGCCGAGAATGATAAGAGCGGAGGTGGAAAAGGAAAACTGGTTGTCGGCAGCGATTTCCGGCAGGAGGTGGAAAGCGGCGTCACCTAAGAGGGCGCCGGCGGCAAAACTGACCAAAAAAAAGAGCAGACGTTCCAGACGGCCGACAGAGACGGATAGAAAAAAAGCGCCAACAAGAGAGATGGCGGAGACGGCGGCAATAGCGAGGAAAGAATAGGCGTACATAGTATTCAGTATTAAGTATCTAGTATTAAGTATCAAGTATATTAGTGACTAGGGAATAGTAACTAGGGGGGGTGTTGCGAGGGAGAATAGTAGGACTATAATAAGGGCGATGGAGAAGGTAACTGAACAAATAAAAAGCAAATTAGACGTTGCGGCAGTACTGAAAAAATATATTGAGCTTATACCGGCAGGGAAAAATTTGAAGGCGCGCTGCCCCTTTCATCAAGAGAAGACGCCGTCGTTTATGGTTTCGCCGGAGCGGCAGAGCTGGCGGTGTTTTGGGTGCAACCGCGGCGGAGATATTTTCAGTTTTGTTCAGGAGTATGAGCGGGTGGAATTTTTTGAGGCGCTTAAAATTCTGGCGGAGCAGGCGGGGGTAGATGTTCGGCGGATGAGTCCAGAGCAGCAGAAGCAGTTTGGGGTATTATACGATGTTAACGAGGCGGCTAAGTTGTTTTACACCAAGCGGTTAAGGCGGACGCCAAGGATGATTGAGTATCTGAAAGAGCGGGGTGTGAAGGGCGAGACGGCGGCTGGTTTTGAACTGGGAGCGGCGGGCGGCGAGTGGGACGAGCTTTATCTTCATTTAACATGGCAAGGTTTTGAACCGGTGGACGTTGAACGGGCTGGCCTCATCGCGCGGAGTGAGAAGCACGGGACTTATTTTGACCGATTTCGCAACCGGGTGATGTTTCCAATAATGAATCACACCGGCAAAACAGTGGCGTTTACGGGAAGAATACTGCCGGAGTTTGAGGCGACGGAGCAGGCGGGCAAGTATGTTAATTCGCCGGAGTCGCCGATTTTTTCCAAGTCGCGAATTCTTTACGGATATGACAAGAGTAAGGGTTTTATACGCGAGACAGGCACGGCGCTTTTGGTGGAGGGGCAGATGGATATGATAATGGCCTGGCAGGCGGGAGTGAAGAACGTGGCGGCGGTATCAGGGACGGCTTTAACGGCTGAACACCTGGCAGTGTTGGGGCGAACGGCGCGGCGGTTGATTTTTAACTTTGACGCAGATGAGGCGGGAGGGCGGGCGGGAGAGCGGGCGGTGGGGCTAGCGGCGGGAGCGGATTTTGAAGTGGCGATTTTGACTTTAACGGGAGCGAAAGACATAGCGGAACTGACGGCGGAGAAACCGGAGGCGTTGCCGGCGGCGATGGCGGAAGCGGTACCGGCGATGGAATTTTTCATGAGGCGTTATCTTTTACCGGGGGCGGATATAAGCAGGAAAAAGCACGGTGTGCGGGCGGTGCTGGCGAAAATTAAAGGGTTGCCGAGCGCGGTGGAGCGGGAGCATTGGATAAATGAGCTGGCGCGGCGGGCGGGAGTAAGCACAGTGGCGTTGGCCGAGGAGATGGCGGGAGTGGAAGCGGAGCGGGGGGCGGGGACGGCAATGGCGGCGACAACGGCAACTTTTTTAACGTGGGGTGGGGGGGTGCCGGGTG
>CAYIDJ010000010.1:0-15263 GCA_964362215.1 uncultured Candidatus Saccharibacteria bacterium | reverse complement strand
CCCCCCCCCCCCCCCCCCCCCCCCCCCCCCACGGGTGCGGCGACAGGGCGAGCCGAGCTTTTAGCGGAGCGGCTGCTGGCGGCGGCATTGGAGATGGGAGAAGCGAGTAAAGCGGGGACTTGGAAAATATATATGCCGGTTTTGTATGGTGAGGCGCTGGCGGCGCTGGAGAAAGGGAGCAGGCCGGAGGAGGCGAGACCGGAAGTGGCGGCAATTATAACAACGGTGGATTTACGCAGTGGAATTATGGGAGGAGAGAAATTAGAAGATTTAGGAAGGGAGCTTAAGGTAGAGTTTTGGAAGGCGAAGAGAAATTCTTTATTTGAGGAAGTGAGACGGCTGGAGCAGTCGGGGGAAGCGGGAGAGGCGGTAGCGCAGGCAGTGGAGAAGTTTAAAGAAGCGTCTCTTGAACTTCAGCATTTATTTGAATAGTGGAACTTACCGATAAATTATCGGTTTACGACATCGATAATGGGGGGATTGTTGCGGAGAGGCATTTTTTGCTTTATAGTAGGTTGGATAGCGGTTGAGAGGGAGTATTAAAAACAGGCCGGTTTTGACTTATTATTTTATTTAATATGGCTGCTAAAAAGCGAGCTAAAAAACATCTGGCGGCGAGGAAGAGAGGTTCTTCGCGGAGAGGAAGCAGGCGAACATCTGTTCGCCGGAAAAGCGGCATCGGGGGACGGCAAGTAAGCGGAAAGAAGCAAACACAGAAGAGAATAACCAAGAGGTTGGCGGCGAAAAAGAAGGCGGTAAAGAAAGGAAAAAAGAAAGCGGGGAAGCAAAAGACGATAAAGCCGCCAGCGGCGCTGAAACCGAAGAAAGAAGAGAGGGAAAAACCGGAAGCAGAGAATGATGAGGATGAGATTTTAAAAGGTCTTATCAGCCGCGGGCGGAGCAAGGGTTTTGTGACGGATACGGAAATTTTGAATTTATTTCCGACGATAGAGGACGATATAGAATTTTTAGAGGAGATATACGAGCTTTTAGAGAAGAATAACGTTAAGGTAGTTGAGACGAGTCAGTTGATAGATGTGCCGGAGGACCAGAGCGAGGTAAGCCGCAAGGAATTAGAGAGAGCAACGGAGGCGGAAAGCACGTTGCCAGACGCGGTGCAAGTTTATTTGAAAGAAATAGGCAAGACGCCGCTTTTAATTTTCGCGGAGGAGAAAGAGCTGGCGCGGCGGGCGGAGACGGGAGACGAGGAAGCGAGACATCGGTTGATTAAGGCCAATTTGCGGCTGGTGGTTTCCATTGCCAAGAGATATGTTAACCGAAGTCCGAACTTGTCCATTTTGGACCTTATTCAGGAGGGTAATATCGGTTTGTCGCGAGCGGTGGATAAATTTGATTATCGCAAAGGGTTTAAGTTTTCCACTTACGCGACTTGGTGGATAAGGCAAGCCATAACCCGCGCGTTGGCTGACCAGTCGCGCACCATCCGAATTCCGGTGCATATGGTGGAGACGATTTCCAAGTATACGCAGATTAAGCGCCGATTGGCGCAGGAGCTGGGACGGGAACCGCTGGCGCCGGAGATCGCGGTTGAGATGGGAGTGGAGGTGGAGAAGATACGGCACATTCAAAAAATTTCGCAGGAAGTGGTGTCGTTGGAATCGCCGATAGGCGGAGAGGGTGATGATGATGATTCAAAACTGCTGGAATTTATTCAGGACGAGAATAGTTTATCGCCGGCGCAGATGACAGCCCATTCGCTTTTGAAAGACAGAATTATTGAGATTTTAAGAGACCTTTCCGATAGGGAGAGGAAAATTTTGGAGATGAGATTTGGATTAACAGACGGCATTACTCACACTTTAGAGGAAGTGGGAAAGGTGTTTAATGTAACGCGGGAGAGAATAAGGCAGATAGAAGCCAAGGCGCTGGATAAGATGAGGGAGCACCAACGGGCGAAGGCGCTGGATGAGTACTGATTTAGTTATAACCGTGACTGGACAAGAAATACGGAAAAAGTTTTTGAAGTTTTTTGAGACGCGGGGGCATAAAACGGTGCCGTCGTCGCCGCTAGTTCCGGATGATCCGTCGGTGCTTTTGACGACGGCCGGTATGCAGCAGTTTAAGCGATACTATACTGGGGAACTGGACGCGGCCAGCGACTTTGGCGGGCTGAATACGGCGACAGTCCAGAAATGTTTTCGGACAAGCGATATTGACGAGGTGGGAGACGAGAGCCACTTGACGTTTTTTGAAATGTTAGGAAATTTTTCTTTCGGTGGGTACTGGAAGGAAGAGGCAATTCGGTACGCGCATGAGTTTATCCGGCGGGAGATGGAACTGGAAATTGATTATGTGACGGTGTTTGGGGGGGATGAAGAAATGCCGGCGGACGATGAGGCGGCGGAAGTTTGGGAGAGAGTAAAGAAAGAGAATAAGGAAATTTTTGAGGTGAAAATGGCGGGAAGAGAAGATAATTTTTGGGGGCCGACGGGAGCGGAAGGGCCGTGCGGGCCGACGACGGAAATTTATGTGCGGGGAGTGGAGGTGTGGAATGTGGTTTTTAACGAGTTTTACAGGATGCGTGACGGCGAATATTTGCCGATTGAAGAAAAAGGAGGAAAGAGGGGAATTGACACGGGGATGGGACTGGAACGTTTGGCGATGATGGCGCAGGGGGCGGACAATATTTTTGAGACGGATTTACTGCTTCCGATAACAGAGACAATACCGGAAACGTTGACAGAGAGAGAAAAGCGGATAGCGACTGACCACTTGCGGGGAGCGGCGTTTTTAATTGCTGACGGCGTGCGGCCGAGCAATAAAGAAGCGGGGTATGTTCTGCGAAGGATTTTGAGGAGAGTGATAGCTAAAGGGGATGACTTAACGGCGGCGCTTAAGGCAGTTGTGGATGGGTATGGCGGGTTTTATCAAGAACTTAATTTGAATGATATTAAGCGGGTTTATAGTGAAGAGGAGAATAGGTTTAAGCAGACACTTAGACGAGGGTTAAGTGAACTTAAGAGGTTAGGAAGGGTGGACGCGAGAAAGGCATTTGACTTTTATCAGAGTTACGGATTGCCGTATGAGGTAGTAGCCGACGCGGCGGGGATGAAGGCGGAATTCAGCCGTGAGGAGTTTGAACGGGAGCTGGAGCGGCATCAGGAAAAGTCGCGGGCGGGGGCGGAGAAAAAATTTGGTGGACATGGGTTGGCGCTGGATACGGGAGAACTTAAGGCGGGAGATGAGGAGGAGGTGGACAAGGTGACGCGGTTGCATACAGCGACGCATTTATTGCATCAGGCGTTGCGGCAGGTACTGGGCGAGGAAGTGGAGCAGGCGGGAAGCGACATTACGCCGGAGAGGACGCGGTTTGATTTTAGTTTCCCACGACGGCTTAAAGAGGAGGAAATAAAGCAGGTTGAGGAGATAGTAAACGAGGTGGTGGCAAGAGATTTGCCGGTTAAAAGCATTATTTTATTAAAAGAAGAGGCAGAGAAGACGGGGGCGTTGCATTTCTTTAAACGGAAGTATCCGGAGGAGGTAACGGTATATTATGTGGGAGAGGATTTAGAGCACGCTTTCTCCAAAGAATTTTGCGGCGGGCCGCATGTGAAGCGAACGGGAGAGATAGGAAAATTCAAAATAACAAAACAGGAGGCGGTGGGGGCGGGAGTGAGGCGTGTAAGAGCAGTTGTAATTTTAATGAAGTGATGAGTGGGATTGGGGAGTTGTCCACATGCGGGGTGGGGTGGGGTGGGGGGAAAGAGTTTATAATTAGATTGTGGACACAATAGGTTTGAAAAGAGGTTTAGGGACGCATCGACGAGGTGGTTTTACGTTGGTGGAGGTGCTGGTGTATATGGGCATTTTTACGGTGGTGTCCGGCGTGATGGTCGGTATTTTGTCGTCGGTTTCGGATGTTAGTATGCGGGAGGAGGCGAAGTCGGAGATTGCCCAGCAGTCGCAAGCGGTGGTGAACGCGATTAAAGCGGCGGTGTCCGGCTCAAGTTATATTGATATAGCGGACGATACGGCGACGGATAATCTAAAATTGACGATGGAGTTATCGGCGGTGAGCCCGACTTATATATATCTGGAAAACGGAGTGGTGTATAAAAAAGAAACGGACAGCGGCACGCCGGTGCCGCTGACGACCAGCCGCGTCAGTGTCAGCGCTTTATCTTTTATTAAGGCGCCGAATCCGCCGGGGCCGGACACGGTGCAGATTAATATGACAATCGGGTACAACTCGGACGACGCGGCGCTGTCAGCGATTACGCGTTCTTTCCGGTCGGCGGTAGCAAGAGTGTCGGCGGTGACGTTTGATTCAGATTTGCTGCCATCGTCGGACAACACCTATAACGTCGGGTCGTCCAATCCGCGGTGGCTAAATGGATATTTCTCGGGAAATGTGGATGTGGACGGGATTTTGTATATCGGGACGGCGACTTCGGACCCGGCGGGGGCGAATGGCGCTCTTTATTACAATACGACTTCGGGAGTGTTTAAGGGGTATAAGGGAGGAGCATGGACGACTTTTGACACGGGGGGTGGGGGGACACCAGGAGGGAGCGACACACAGGTGCAGTTTAACAACAGTAGTTCATTTGGCGGGGACGCTGGTTTTACTTACAGCAGTTCGGCGGACAGGGCGACACTTTCTTATGCTTCCACAACTTCGCTGACGGTTTCCAGCGGAGCGTATTTGGCGACGGGAGGGGGCGAGGTGGGGGTTGGAATAACGGCGCCCGTGGCAAAACTTCATGCAAAAAGTGGAGCAAATGCGGCACCGGGAACGTCGGGTACATCCGGCTCCGGAATCGCGGCAAGGTTTTCCGGCGCTGATAATGCAGTAATAGATTTTGGTACTAACAGCGGAACTTATACGTGGATTCAATCTAGAGATCTATCTAGTTATGCGACTAATTATCCACTAGCAATCAATCCGAATGGTGGTAGTGTAGGCATTGCTTCCACGACACCATTCGGGGTTTTATCGGTGGAAAATACAGGAAGCGGGGTGTCGTTTGCGGTGAATGATGTAGCGAATGACCCGACGCCGTTTGTGATTGACGCGAGCGGAAAAGTTGCTATTGGTACTTCCAGTGTTAGTGGAATGTTACATGTGCGTGGTGCGGATGGAAGTAATACTATTATAGACACATCTCAATCAGGCGCTTCGGATTCAAATTATTTGCGGCAGAAGAGATCTCGCGGTACGGCTGATGTGCCGACGGCTGTACAGACGGAAGATGTACTTGGTTATTGGGCTACGATGGGATATGGCGCTAGCGCATACGGATATACTGGGTATATATACTTTAAGGCGGCAGAAAACTTTACGGACTTGGCAAGAGGGACTGATTTGTATTTTGCTGTTACGCCTGCTAGTAGCGCAAGTCCCAGTACGGCGTTATTCATAAAGAATAACGGCAACGTCGGCATCGGGACGACGGCACCTAGCGCGAAGCTGGAAGTAGCAGGAGATGTTGTTATAGGTACCGCATCCGATACTAATAGAGTTATTAGTAGACTTGGAACCTATTCTAGTGGTGTGAGAACACTTACTATTAGAGCAGGAAGCACAAGTGATAATACGAGTGGGACAGGAGGAGCATATATAACTTTAGCAAACGCTTTGAATGCTGGTGGGGCCTACGGAGATATTGGGTATTATACAAATGATGGTGGGGCTAGTTCGGCTAATCATATTTTTTATGCTAACGGAAGTGAAAAAATGAGAATTACAAATACTCCTACTTTATCCATTACAAATAACAATGAGAGTATAACGTTGACAAATTTTACGCAGGCGCTGACAAACGCGGGGATAAATATAATCACAAATTACACGGCGGACGCTTATACGCCGGGAATTTTCTGGTCTGCTTCCGACAACTCGGCGACGAAGCCAAAAGCGGGGATATGGATGCAGGAGACGGCGAGTGGCACCAATTTGTTTTTAGGAACTTCAAATAGCTACAGCATGGGGATTACCAATAGTGGGCTTAAGATTGATTATTCTGGAAACGGCACTTTTGTGGGGTCAGTTACCGGTACGGCTTTTTACTACTCGTCGGATGAACGGCTAAAGAAAGAAATTAAGCCAGTAGGGGACGCGTTGAGTAAAGTTTTGGGATTGCGGGGGGTGGAATTTAAGTGGAAAGAAAGTGGGGAGGAGAGCTTGGGATTTGTGGCGCAGGAAGTGGAGAAGGTGTTGCCGGAGCTGGTGGGGACGGATAAGGAGACGGGACTGAAGTCGGTGCAGTACGGGAACGTGACAGCGGTGCTGGTGGAGGCGGTGAAGGAGCAGCAGGCGCAGATTGAGAAGTTACAAGGAAGAATAGATAGGTTAGAGGCAGACCGATAAGTCGGATTGGACGGATTGGTCAAATAGGTCGGATAGGACCAATAGGACTAATAAGTATGTCGTATCGAGAGTTAAAATCATATCAGCAGGGGGTGGCGGTTTATGATATGACGGTTGAGTTCTGCAAGCGGTACATATCTGGTTACTCACGCACTCGCGATCAGATGGAGCAGGCGGCTCGTTCTGGAAAGCAAAATATCGTTGAGGCGTCGAGCGAGAAGACGAGCGAGAGCGGAGAATTGAAACTATTAGGAGTGGCCAGAGCTTCCTGGCAGGAATTATTGGAGGATTATGAAGATTTTTTACGACAAAAAGGAATGAGTCAGTGGACTAAGGATAGCCAAGAGGCGATGTTGATGAGGAATCTTTATAAAGAGAGAGAGGAAGAAAGGAAGAAGGTATATAAGGGATGTATAGAGGAACCGGGTCGGGCGGCGAATGGGGCGATTTGCTTGATTCATCAGATAAATTTTCTTTTAGACAGGCAGATAAAAGCGGCGGAGGAAAAGTTTGTCAAAGAGGGAGGGTATAGAGAGAATTTGAGGCGGAGGAGGGATAATGAAATTAAGCGGGAGATTATAAACAGGGAGTGGAGGAAACACGGATAGGTCCAATAAGACCAATAAGTCGAATAGGACCAATAGGACTGATAAGTCGGATAGGTATAATAGGACTAATAAGATGAAAATGAAGAAAGCAAAGGTTTGGGAGTTTTTAGGGGTATCACTGGTGGGGTGGGTGGTTTTGGCGACGGCGGCGATTGTTTACGCGGCGGCGAGTTATCAGGTGAATTATGGGGCGACGTCCACGATAGATGAGTGGTCAACGTGCAAGAAAATAACCAACAGTTCGGGGAATGGGCTGGCGATTTTTGTGCCGACGAACACGTCGGCGGAGTGGAACGCGTTTTATAGTAACAAGCCGACGGGGGTGACGGAGGCGGGGTGCTCCCCTACTATTTCAAGCATGGGAGTCGGGTCTTGTAATAACGGATATATGGATACGGCTCCGGCGAATGGGTGTAATGGCTCAGGCAACTTTAGTCCTAGCACGGTGACATATTTATCTGATGGACTGACAAGTTCCGGCAGTTCTTTCTTATATAATAATGCGGCTAAAGTTACATTAAGTGGAACGTCTTTAAGCACTAGTTTAAGAGTTTATCATATTGACGGGAAATATTTGTCTTTTTACTATTCTTCCGATGGAGTTAACTGGACACGGACTGCATCTGGATATGCGGCGCGTAGTTCACCACATACAGAAGTGATGCCGGACGGTTACCAGTATCTGGGAGTGGGGTCAGGTCAAAGTGGACAGGCAGTTTATGAGATTCAGATTCCGTAGTAAATAATTATAGTATAAGTAAGGTAGCCCCCTCACAAGGTCGGGGGATAAATTAATATGGAAAATGATTTGAATGGGGAGGTGGGAGAAAAGAAAAGGTTCTATACAATTTATTATGTGGTGTATGCGGTGTTGGCGGTTATTTTTGTTGTGATGATGGGGGTTTATCTAATTAAGAGGGGTGATGGGGAATTGTCCGGGACTTTAGAGGAAACAGTTGATAAAGAGGCCAGTAAGATAGTGCCGGAGGGGGCTGACCAGTATTTAGGTTCGGTGGATAAGGGAGAGAAACCGATATTCAGCGCGGATTTAGGTGGAGGAAAGAGTAAGTATTATGTTTTTTTAGAGTTAATAAACGGGAGTTTTAATAATCGGGAGATAAAGGTTAAGAAAGGGGATTTGGTGGCGGTAAATATGAATGGGGGAGAGACGGGGTTTGATTTTAAGATTGACGAGTATGGTTTGAATTACGTGGTGGCGGCAGGGGGAACAGTGCCGTTTGAGTTTGAGGCGGATAAGAAGGGGACGTTTAATTTTTACTGCGGTAAATGCTCGGGAAATGTTTTGGGAACGTTGACGGTTAAGTAATGGAGAATTGTCCACAGAGGGTTTGTGAGGGAGGTGTGATAAGATAAAGTTGGTTAGTTTATTGTAGCCCCTCGATCCGTCAGTTGGCGGACTCGGGGAATAAATTAAATTATTTTTATGCCAACAAAAAAGACAAGTGAGGAGGGGAAGCAAAAGGCGGGGTTTGATTGGGCGGCGAATAAGGCGGTGATAGCGACGGTAGTCGTGGTGCTGGCGATAGTAGGAGTATTTTATTGGCAGAAGGCGGAGGGTAAGCAGTACTGGGCGGTTTATACCAGTACGGGGGATATCTACTTTGGTAAAATGGCAATGTGGCCGCGCTGGGCGATGACAAACGTGTATTTATTGCGGGCGACGGGAGATCAGAGCAACCCGTTTGCTTTGAATAGGTTTGACCAGTCGGTGTGGAAGCCAGAAGACAGGATTTATTTGAATGACGAGATGGTGGTTTGGAAGGCGAGAATATCTTCTTCCAGCCAGTTGAATCAGCTGTTCCAAGACCCAAGTAAGTTTGGGCAGGTTCCGGCGGGAAGTGGAGAGGGCGCGGGTACTTCTCCTATTCAAGAACAGAAACAATAATTATCGGTTTACGACATCGATAATTATTCATTCAAGCGTAACCTGTTTGATTAGGTTAAAGTTGTTTTTCATGTTTATAATCCATTCGTGGATGGATTTTTTGTATCTTTCACTTCCGTTGAAATACTCAATAAGTAGATTGCGGTTGGTAACGGAAGGGAAGTTTTTCTTGCCAATATAATCAAGATGACTGCTCCAACGGTAATTTTCCAGAAATTCAATTGATTTCTCCGGTTCTGGTATTATTCGCTCTCGCCATTCTGGACTGCATAAGTCGAGAGGATTCAGGTGAATATAGTATGGCAAGTGAATAAAATGTTTTTCATCCGTAATAAGAATTGATTTATATCTTCCTTCAAAGAGGGTACCACTTCGTTTATATTTTTGGTTGAAATAGTTGGCATAACCTGTCCCTATTTTTTTCATGAAGAGAGTAACAGCTTTTTCTATACGGGGGGAAAGGAGGAGGTGATAATGGTTTGGCATTAAGCAAAAGGCAAGGATGTCTACTATTTTTTGTCGAGGTTTTAATTGTTTTTTTGCGTTTGGATTGTTTAGTTGGTGAATATGGTGTCTTGTATTGTAGATGTTATTGACGTCATTGAACTCATACAGGTCGTGTATAAAACGCAAATGGTCTTGTTTGTCCATAAATATTTTTCTTTTATCTACACCTCGATTGAGAATATGCATGAGTTCAGTCATGGTTTTATTGTATCGTGTATTATCGATGTCGTAAACCGATAATAAAATTATCGGTTTACGACATCGATAATGGGAGGGGGGGGTTGTAGGGAGAAAGAATTTAGGTTATAGTAGAGTTCATTTTATGAAGATTGAATTAGAAGCGAAAAAACGTGATGTTTTGGGTAAGAAAGTGAAGATGCTCCGGGCGCAGGGTTTGATTCCGGCGGAACTTTACGGCCGTGGGATAGAAAACACGCATATTATGATTACAGCGAAAGAATTTGCCGGCGTTTACGATAAAGCGGGAGAGAATACTTTGATAATGCTTAAAATTGATAGCGAAGAGCGGCCGGTGCTTATTCACGGAGTGGATTACGATTCACTGGCGGATGCTTACCGGGCGGCGGATTTTTACCAAGTGCGAATGGATGAGAAAACAACAGCAAACATACCTCTAATTTTAGTTGGAGAGTCGCCGGCGGTTAGGGATAAAGAAGGTGTGTTAGTGACGGTTGTGGACGAGATAGAGGTAGAGGCGTTGCCGGCGGACTTGCCACACGAGCTTGAGGTGGACATTTCGGGGCTGATAGATATAGGAGCAAGTATTCATGCTAAAGACATAAAGGCGCCAGTGGGAGTTAAATTGCTGGTTGAACCGGAGACGGTATTAGTGACGGTTTCGGAGAAGCAGGCGGAGGAGGTGGAGAAAGGGCCGACGGACGTGAGTCAGGTAGAGGTGGTTGGTGAGAAGAAAGAGAAAGAAGAAAAAGAAGGAGAAGGAGAGAAAGAAAAAAAGAAGGAAGATTAGATAAGGTAGTCCGCCCAAAGCGGACTTTTTTTATCCACGCACCAAAAGACCACGGATTTACCCGTGAATAAATGGTCTTTGGCGCGGGATTCCGCTCCACGGGCAAGCCAGCAGGGCTTGCCCGTGGAGCTTCATTACTAAATTTATGAGAGTATGGATTTCTGCCTGCCCGACCGAATGATTTCGGTCGTTCGGGCGGGCTTTCGCAGGAATAACAGAAAGGAGAAGTAAAAATGATCACTCATCTAAGGATTAGGGAATAAAAGTATAGTGTAATCCTTTAATCCGCCTCCTCCGCCAGTTGGCGGATGGCGGAGGCGGACTTGCTTAGGGGATAAAATATAGCAGGGGTGATATAATAAGGGAGAGTATGCGATATGTGCGAAAGCCGCGGGTGGCGGCGGATATACGTTTTTCTAATGCGTCGCCTTACCGTCTGCGGGAAGCGCGGGTAGTTTTGCGGCGGGAGCAAGTAATTAAACTGCCAATAATTAAGGCGGCGCAGGCGGCGGCTGTTTTGGCGGCTATGGCGATGTTTCTGTTTGGTTTAGCCAGCGCGCCGACAGGAGGGCAGATGACGTTGGCGGCGGCAAATAACGAGGAGAGAACGCAGCTGGAGGCACAACTCAAAGAGCTGGAAGGACAGATTGTTGAGTATGAGTCAACAATAAACAAGTATAGGACGCAGGGAGCATCACTCTCTTCCGAGATTAAGACCTTAGAGGCGAAAGTGGCGAGAATAAATTTACAGATACAGGCGACTAATCTGTCACTGATGCGCTTGAATAATGAGATTGTGGTTACAACCGAGAAAATAAGCGACACGGAGGTGTCCATTACCGAAAATCGGCGGCGGCTGGGCGAGATACTGCAATCCATATACGAAACGGAAGAGACGGGACTGATAGAGATTATGTTGAAGAATCCGAAGCTGTCGGATTTTGTCAATGATTTTAATAATGTGATATTGGTTCAGGATGGATTGCGAGTAACACTGCAGAAGATAACGGATTTGAGAAACGAGCTGGTTGACCAGAAAGAGACGCTGGCGTTGGAGAAATCGGACAAGGAGGCGCTCAAGGCGTACCAGGATTCGCAGAAACAATCGGCCAAGACGGTTGTGTCCCAAAAAGACGAATTGCTTAAAGTGACGAAAGGGCAGGAGTCGCGCTATAAGGAGTTGCTTAATGAGACAAAGAAAACGGCGGCGGAGATAAGGAGTAGAATCTTCCGTTTGTTGGGAGGCGGAGAGCTTACTTTTGAGGCGGCTTACGAGTTGGCGAAAGTGGCGGAGAACGCGACAGGGATAAGAGCCGCTTTTATTCTGGCGGTGCTGGACCAGGAGTCGGCGCTGGGACGGAATGTGGGCAGTTGTGGTTATCAGACGGCGATGCACCCGACACGGGACATCCCGCCCTTTTTGACAATTACCGGCGAGCTGGGAATTGACCCCAGTTCAGTCAGGGTGTCGTGTCCGATTACGGCGCACGGCGCTTACGGCGGGGCGATGGGGCCAGCGCAGTTTATTCCTTCCACCTGGGTTTTGTACAAAGACGCAATTGCGAGGATAACCGGCAGTCGGCCGCCTAATCCGTGGAGCAATCAGGACGCGTTTGCGGCAACAGCGCTTTATCTTAAGGATTCTTATAATTCAAGCGCGTGCGTCAATTACAGCAGGCAGTACAGCAATGTTTTGCCGGAGCGGACACTGCGGGAGCGGTGCGCGGCGGCGCAATATTACTCCGGCGGCCGTTGGTTTACCTACCGGTTTGTTTATGGAGACCCGGTGGTGGAGCGGGCGGAGAGGTTTCAGGAAGACATAAACGTCTTAACTTCTTAGGAAGAAGTTAGAACAGAATGACGAATTGTAGTTTTTTAAATTATAAATTTTAAGACTGGATTCCTGCCTGCCCGACTGAATGATTTCGGTCGTTCGGGCGGGCCTGCCCGACTGAATGATTTCGGTCGTTCGGGCGGGCTGGCGCGGGAACCCGCCCAACGGAGTTGTTCGGGCAAGCGACAGAGGAGAGATATGGTATAATGAGATTAATATGGAAAAATGGCAGATATGGGGGAGGGCGGGAATGGGGCTTGGCATATTAGTCGCGGTTGGTTTCGCGGTTTCATTCATCGGCAATTCAGGGCCAATAGCGAGGCGAGAGCGGGGAGCGTTACTGGCGCTTTTTGAGGTGACGGCCAGCGGGTTGGCGGAAGAGAAGCCGTATTTTACTTTAACCAACTACAACACAGCGGAGAAAATTTATATAGCTGGTTTCATTTTGGGAGCGCCGGGGCTGTCGGGATTCAAACCGTATTTTGAGGGTACGGCAGTAGAAGACGGCGGAAATAAATTGAGCTATAGCACGTCTACGGGAGTGGAGGAGGCGGAATACATACTTGATTTTCCCGTACCGATTGATAAGCAAGGCAGGAATAATGAACAGACGTTTGTTTTCAGTTTTTCTTCTTCCACGCTGGCGGCGTTGGAGGGTAAAGATGTTACTGTCTCCAGAGTTTTATACCGCAAGTCATACAAGATGACGAGTAAGGTTTACGAATACGATATTAATTTACGGTTGGCGGTGGGGGATTAGGGATATATGGTAGTCCTTCGATCCGCCTCCACCAGTTGGCGGACTTAAGGGATAAAAACTTTATTTTTTGAAAGCCAATACGATTTTGTCAAAGTCGGAGCCTTCTAGAATTTTTTCGATATTATGCCACTTCTTATTGATACGGTGGTCGGTTATGCGGTCGTCGGGGAAGTTATAAGTGCGGATTTTTTCGGCGCGTTCAGCGGAACCGATTTGCTCGCGGCGAAGTTCGGAGACGGCGCCGACGCGCTGGCGGACTTGTTCTTCATATAGTTTAGCGCGCAGGATGGCCATGGCAGATTCTTTGTTGGCAGATTGAGAACGTTCTTTTTGAGAGGCGACAACAAGGCCGGTGGGAAGGTGGGTGACGCGGACGGCAGTTTCCACCTTGTTGACGTTTTGGCCGCCGGGGCCGGAAGAGCGAAAGGTGGTTATGTTCAGATCATTGGGATTAATGACAACCGTTTGCGGCTCAACAAACGGGAGGACGGCGACGGAGGCGGTAGAAGTGTGAACGCGGCCAGAGCGTTCGGTCGCGGGGATGCGCTGGACGCGGTGGACGCCTGATTCGCAGCGTAATTCGTTGTAAGCGTCATCACCTTGGATTTGAATGATTATGGTTTTATAGCCGCCGGAGGGGCCGGAGCTTGAATCAATAAGCGATACTTTCCAGCCGTGTTTGGCGGCATGCCTTTGATACATTTGAGCGAGGTCGCCGGCAAAGATGGCGGCTTCGTCGCCGCCGGTACCGGCGCGGATTTCTAAAATTATTTTATTGAATTTATTCTCCATGTTTTGGTTTGGTAAGAGCAATCCTTCTACGGGCTATGGAAATAAAATTATAGTGTACCCTTCGATTTGCGGACTCACTCAGAGGATAAGAATAAAAGATATTTATTTAGAGGATTTTTTGGATTTTCTGGCGGCTTGTTTTGCGGCTTTGTTTTTAGTTGGAGAAGCGGGAGTGGAACGGGCGGTGCGGGACTTGAATTTTTCCACGCGACCGGCGGTGTCAATAATTTTTTCTTTGCCGGTATAGAAGGGGTGGCATTGAGAACAGATTTCAACGGAGAGCTTTGGTTTGGAGGCGCCGATAGTAAAAGAGGCGCCGCAGGCACATTTAATCTCGGCTTTTTTGAAGTAAGCCGGTTTTTCCTTGACAACCGTTTCGGTTTTGGCCGGAGCAATTGGTTTTTTCATGTGGTTGGATTATAAGGCAGATTAGCCGGTTTGACAAGAGAGGAGAGTGCCTTTATACTAACACCCACGAACCTTAATAACTCAATAAGTAGAAGACAATAAGTGAAGAAACCAGGAAAGTTTTTCTGTTGTTCCAAGTGAGTTTTGAAAAAGTAAAGTCGTTGGCGATGTACTTTTTCGGGAGCAGGTTAACGGCGGCGGCAACGTCGAAGTTAACGTACTCCTAATTTAATGAGGATTTGATCCTGGTCCAGGATGAACGCTGGCGGCGTGGATAAGGCATGCAAGTTGAACGGTTCCTTTTTAGTTTCGCAAGAGACAAAAGAGGAATAGTGGCGGACGAGTTAGTAACACCTTGGCAATCTACCCCCGAGACGGGAATAATCCGCTGAAAGGCGGACTAATACCCGATAGTCCCCAGTCCCATAAGGGTTCTGGGGTAAAGGAGCAATCCACTCAGGGAGGAGCCTAGGCCCGATCAGCTAGTTGGTAGGGTAACGGCCTACCAAGGCAATGACCGGTAGGGGGGGTGAGAGCCCGATCCCCAACGACGGGACTGAGACACGGCCCGTACTCCTACGGGAGGCAGCAGTCGAGAATATTCCACAATGGGCGAAAGCCTGATGGAGCGACGCCGCGTGCGGGATGAAGGTCTACGGACTGTAAACCGCTTTTCAAGAGGAAGAAGCCGAGCACTCAACGCAGGAATTTTTTGTCGTACGTTGAGTGCTCGGTTGACGGTACTCTTGGAATAAGGGGTGGCTAACTTCGTGCCAGCAGCAGCGGTAATACGAAGACCCCGAGTGTTATCCGGATTTATTGGGCGTAAAGCGTGTGTAGGAGGTTTGGTGCGTCTGTCGTTAAATCCCACTGCCTAACAGTGGGGCCGCGGCAGATACGACCAGACTAGAGGGGGTGAGAGGTCTGTGGAACGCACGGTGTAGGGGTGAAATCCGTTGATATCGTGCGGAACACCAAAGGCGAAGGCAGCAGACTGGGGCGTTCCTGACCCTGAGACACGAAAGCGTGGGTAGCGAAGAGGATTAGATACCCTTGTAGTCCACGCTGTAAACGATGCCGGCTAGCTGTTTCGAGTATCGACCCTCGGAGTGGCGAAGCTAACGCGTTA
>CAYIDJ010000009.1:0-32314 GCA_964362215.1 uncultured Candidatus Saccharibacteria bacterium | reverse complement strand
GCGTGTCACTCCAGACGTGTTCCTCTTTTTTACAAAGGCCGTTGCGGGGGCGGGGGGGAGAGGAGATCTTTTCCCGTCCGCCTTTAAAGCGGCGAGTGGAACCGCAGTTGAGACAGGTAGCCATCTGGTCAAGACGCAAGATCCAGCGGGTAGAGAGGTTGGGATAGGCGTCTTTTAAGGCGTCAAAATAGGCGGCGGTTTGCAGGTCGTAGTCGCGATAGATGGCTTTGGAAGTTTTAATGTCTAGGATACCGAAGCGGCCATCTAAATTTACCAGAGCGTCAACGGTGCCAGAGTAGCGGAAATCAGGATGAACAATTCTTTTTTCAATAAGTTCCGGATAGGCCTCAAGGCGGTGTTCGGAGAGGAAACGCCGGAAAGCATCTACGGCGGGGCGAATAGAATCAGCAATGTCCGGTTCCTGGCCGACTAAAATTTTTTCTACGGCGGCGTGGACAAGGGTGCCTTCGCTGGCGGATTGCTCTTTAATTTTTTCGCCGTTTTCCCAGCCGACCGCAGAATAAAACCGGTAGAGTGCCGGTTTTGATTTGATGTCTACGATTTTAGTAACTCGCGGATACCACTGCCCGTCAATAACGTGTCCAGCGCTATCACGAAATTCGTCTACGTTTGAATAGAACATATCAACTAAAATTAGAATTACTAGAATGACTAATAATGGGGAAAAAAGAAGAAAGGTTAAATAAAAATAGAGATGACGGAAAGCATACCGAAGATAATAGCGAACCAGGCGAAACTTATACGGCGGGCGAGGCGGAGCAGAAGGTGGATGGTTAAGAGACCGAAGATAAAGGAAAGGGCGAGCCCGATTAAGGCAGGGAAGTTGAAGATAAGGCCGTTTTTAAGATTGAGGATGATATTGCCGCCTAAAACAATCGGCAAGCTCATCAGAAAACTTAAACGGAGAGCGGCTTGGTCGTCTAAACCGCGCAAAAGCAGGCCGGCGACAGTGATGCCGGAACGGGAGATGCCAGGCAGAGCAGAGAGGCTCTGCAGAATTCCTAAAATGACGGAATCAGCGATGGAGACGGATTCCTCGGGGCGAGCGCCGCGAGAACGGACAGTTAAGCCCAAACCGCCGGTGATAAGAAGAAGAAGCCCTATAATCAGCGTAATAACTTTAGGGGAAGTGGCGAGGAGAGTGTCGACCGCCAATGTTAGGAGACCAATACTGAAACCTCCAGAAAGAAATGTTAGGAGACCAATACCGAAACCTCCAGAAAGAATAGTGGAAATAACTAAAAAAACAATGACGCGCCGGTCAGCAGAAGGGGATTGACGAAAGTGAAAAAAGGAACGAGTAAGGCGCAGAACGTCGCGGCGGAAATAAATAAGAGCGGCCAGAAAAGTGCCGAGATGGAGAAAGAGAGCGAGAGAAAAAGTATCTTGGAACGAGAAACCATCCTGGGAAAAGAAAGTTAGTTTGGTTAAAAATATAATACCTTCCGAGCTGATGGGCAGCCATTCGGTTAAGCCCTGGATGATGCCTAGGACAGCATATTCAAACATATAGATAAGTATAAAGTCTATAAAGTCCAAAGTCCATAAAGTAGAAATTGTAAATGTGAAAGAAAAATACCAATCCCCCACGGGGGTCGGTGGGGGAGAGGAACCTGCGCTATAAGATGGCGCGGGAATTATTAATTACTAATTTCTAAATAATGAAGATAATTTACTCCGCCTAAGCGGAGTAAATCTTGAATATATTAATATAAGGATAACGGGTTCACGTCTGTAAAATGACGGCGGGGGAGAGAGGGTTGTAGTGTCGCACAAGGTAGATTTTGCGACATATTACCTATTTAGTTACTAAAAGAGGCCGATTAAGGACTGGTAGATAATAACAAACAACTGTCCTAAGGCCTTAATCATGAGGATAAGTCCTTGACCGAATGGTTGAATCACTTGTTCTATGACGGTGGAGATGAAATTACTTTCCATATTGATAAATTATCAGCCGGAGGAAGGAAGATAATCAAACGGGTTTAGAGGCGCGCCGAAGGGCATAGGGCCGCAGTAACGGCTGGCGCCCATATAAAAGGTCTGGCTGGCATAAATAGTAAAATGGAGATGGGGACCAGTGGAAAAACCGGAGTTGCCGGAATAACCGATTAGGTCTCCCCTATTCACTTTCTGGCCGACGGAAACCAGCGGGCGGGAAAGATGAGCGTAGAGAGTTGTTAAGCCGTCTTCGTGTTTAATGACGATAAATTTGCCATAAGCGCCGCGATAACAGAAACGATCTTGGTCGCCAATAGCAGCGACAGTCCCCTCTTCAGATGAAAAAATAGGGGTGCCGGAGGGAGTGCCGAAGTCAAGGCCATTGTGAAAGCCGCTTTTGTAAGCGCGGCCGGCAAAAGCGGTGCGGCCATAGCCCTGGGTGATAAATTTGGAAATCAAACCGGAGAGGCGGAGAGGCAGATTAATTTGGCCGGTAGGCAGAGTGTTTGGGTCAAGGGCGTCGGCGAGGCGGCGTTCAATGTCTTCAATTTCTTTTTCAATTTCGGCGCGTTGTTCCTCCAGTTTGGAAAGCTCGCGAGAATATTCGCCGGCCTGCTGGCGAGTCAAGGAAAGAAGGCGCTGGCGTTCCTGGGTTTGGTCTTCCACAATCGCTTTCCGGTATTTGAAATTCTGGTTTTGAAGCTCAACTTCATTTTTTTTAGCAGTGCGGCCGACGCGCTTTTCGTTCAGATTATCACGAAGGATTTTTAAATTATTGGATTCTATTTGCAGCTGGTTATTGAGTTCAAGAAGCGTTTGCATACTGTCTATACTTTCGCTTAAGTTGCGGCTTTTAAGGAGAGTCAAAAAAACACTTTCGTTGTCCTGAAACTGGATTTCGCGCAAAATATCCATAAGCGAGGCATTTTTATCGGTGATGTCGCGCTCAATATCCGTGATGTCACTGTTAATGGAATTTATTTCTAACCCCAGTTTATCTATAGAGATCTCGGCGGAGCGAATACCTAAGTTCAACTGATTGATGTTCTTACCGAGACGATTAACTTCTCCCTCTATACTCTGGCTTTGAGTTTGAGTTTCCTGGAGGTTGCCTTGAGTTTCTTTTATTTTCTGCTCAATAACAAAAAGCTCCTGATTTTTGTTTTCAACCTGGTTTTTTAAGTTATCGGCGGCGGCGAAAGACAGAGGCGTCAAAATAAAGGAAAGCAAAGTTAAAATAGCGGTGGTGATATAAAATTTGTGGAGCGAGAAAGGCATAATAAATCATTAGGAAGAAAGCTGGCCCAGTTTGGCAATCGCAATCTCCAAGCGGCGGACAGATTCCCGGGGGCCGAGAGCGAAAAAGATGTCTAACGGAGGCGGAGAATTCTTTTGTCCGGACAGCGCTACCCGCAGAGGCCAGAATACCTCTCCCCTACCCAACTCCTGGGAAAGAGCGACAATTTTTTCTTCCACATACTGCGGGTCGCCGCCGACAATTTCCAAACTGCGATTCAAGCTCTCGCGGGCGATGGCCTTATCCATTTCTTTCCATAAAAGCGTCTCCGGCGGATAATCGGGCAGTTCAAAAATAAAAGCGGCTTGTCCTTTAATGTCGGCGAGCGTTTTGAGACGTTCTTTTTCAATATGCGCGGCGCGGCGCAAGCGGTCTTTTTCCTGCCGCCAATTTTCGGGAACAAAGGGCAGAACGGCTTCTAAGAGGTCATCATCCGACAGCTGTTGGATGTAGTGGGCATTGAGCCAGTCAAGTTTACTTTGGTTGATGACAGCGCCGCCTTTTTGCACCCGTTCCAGAGAGAAACCATCAACAAGTTCGGAAAAGGAAATAAGCTCGGCGCCGTCCCCTTCCGGATGCCAGCCAAGAAGAGTTATGAAGTTGACGAGGGCGGCCGGTAGATAACCCGAGGCGCGATAAGCAGAGACGGACTCAAGAGTGGTATCGCGTTTGGACAATTTGCCGCCGTGCGGAGAAAGCAGGAGCGGCAGATGGGCGTAAATCGGCGGCGAAAAACCGAGAGCATCGGCGATTAAAATCTGACGGGGGGTGTTGGAGATATGGTCCTCGCCGCGAATAATATGGGAGATCTTCATATCAAAGTCGTCAACAACAACGGCGAAGTTGTAGAGAGGGGTGTCTAAATCCTTGGCAATCGGAAAGTCGCCGATGAGATTGGCGTCAAAAGTGACTTTGCCGCGTATAATATCGTGGAAAGAAATATCGCGCTCCGGAGTTTTAAGACGGATAAGTTGCGGATGGCGACCGTCGGGAGGAGTGGCGCGGCACCGGCCGGAATATTTGGGAGAAAGGCCCTGACTCATCATATCCTCCCGCTCGGCGGCCAGTTCTTCTTTGGAACAGTAGCAGTAGTAGGCAAGGCCGTCGGCAAGAAGTTTTTCTAAATGACGATGGTAGAGTTCTTTCCTTTCGCTTTGGCGGACAATGGGTTCGTCGGGAGTAATACCAAGCCAGGCAAGGCCAGAGATAATTTCTTCTTCATATTCGGGGCGGGAGCGTTCGCGGTCGGTATCTTCAACGCGGATAAGGAAAGAGCCGCTATGCTGGCGGGCGAAGAGAAGGTTAAAGAGCGCCGTGCGGGCAGTGCCGATATGAAGAGGGCCAGTTGGTGAAGGCGCTAAACGCACCCGCACCGGCTTTTTTTCGTGTGTCATTACCGTTATTGTACCATAAAAGGCGTCAATTCACCATAATTTGACAAAAATAGAAAGGGTAAAAAAGATGGACGAAAAACATCGCCACGTAATATCAAAAAAAAGTTGGAGTGGTGAAAACCTTTGTAGTTGTGGGGTTGAGATGTGCCAAAACTACAATAGCCCGGGGAAGAAGGTATGGTGCAACTTGGAAAAGGGGCATCCTGGTCTCCACTGCAATAATTGGGTTAATCCTCCGTGCTATTGGGAGGATCCAATTCGCCCAAAGGTGAAAAGTTAAAATAATTTTTTTATGACGATATTTGGTCCCCGTGGATATTACACGGGGATTATTTTTTATTAAAATAAATTAGTTAAGAAAGGGCGAGGCGGATGATTTCGTTGGCGAGAATCTGGTCGGCGTGCGGTTTGAAAAAGGCGGCGGAGGCGGCGGACATTTTAGCGGCGCGTTCTTTATCGCCTAAAATTTTATTCAACTGGACGGAAAAGACATTACTTAAGAGATTGGTTTCTTCAAGAACAATGCCGGCGCCGGCGGAGGCGAACTCGTTGGCGTTGTAGCGCTGATGGCCGCCGGCGGAACGCGGCAAGGGAATGAGAATGGCCGGTTTGCCGAAAGCGGCGATTTCAAAAATTCCGCCGGCGCCGGCGCGGGAGATGATAATATCGGCGGCGACCAGCGCTTCCTTAAGGTCTTTTTGGAAATAAGCAATCAGATGGTAACGGCGGCGAAGATCTTCCGACAGGTCGGCGGCGACAAAGGTAAGCTCGCCTTTGGCAGTACTAAAGTTGTTGATGCCGGTCTGGTGTAAAATCTGGAATTGGCGAAGAAGAGCGGGCGACTCCTTGATAAAAAAGTCGTTTAAGGCCTCCGCTCCTTGAGAACCGCCGAGAATGAGGATAAGCGGTTCATCGGGATGAAAACCCCAGTAGCGTTTAGCGAGCTTTTGGTCATCGCGATTTAAGAGCAGGTCTTCCCGGACAGGATTGCCGACAACAGAAACGGAGCGACCAGCGAAGAAAGGGGTGGCGGCGTCAAAAGCAAGGCTGACGCGGCGGGCGAAACGGGCGGCCAGCCGGTTAGCGAGTCCGGGAACGGCGTCGGACTCGTGAATGATAATGGGAACGCGATAAAAGGCGCCTGCTAAGACAATTGACACGGAGCCGGAGCCGCCTTTGGAAAAAATAACGTCCGGCATAAAAAAATACATCTTAACCAGCGATTGGATAAGGCCGATGATGAGACGGAAAGGTTCAAAAAAATTAAGCGGGGAGAAGTAGCGCCGCCATTTACTCTCCGTAATAGAGGAAACGGAAATACCATAACCCTCCAGCATGGTCCGGTAAGAACCGGGAGAGCCGAAAAAGCGAATATCGGCTTCCAAACTGCTGCGGCGAGAAGCGTCAAATATTTTTTGAGCAACGGCAATGAGCGGATAGATATGGCCGCCGGAACCGCCGCCCGTTAAAGCGATTCTGATTTTTTTCATCTTCTATGAATAGTTTTATTATAGCAGAATTATAAATTTATGACTGGATTCCAGCTTTCGCGGGAACCCGCCCAACGGAGTTGTTCGGGCAAGTGACAGAGGAGAAAGAGCAGGAATAACGAAAGATAGTGAGGATGGAAAAAGTTAGTAGGAGCGGCGGGAGATGTTGAGCATCAAGCCGGCAATAGCTAAAAACACCACGAGGGCGGTACTGCCGTAGCTTATGAAGGGCAAGGGTATGCCGGTTAAAGGAATAACGCCGGAAATAGAGGCAATATGAACGAAGGTCTGGATGCCGATAAGAGAAGAGAAGCCAATCAGCGTCAAGCGGGCAAATTCGTTTTCCTGTCGGCGCGCCAAAAGAAAGCCGCGCAAGATGACAACAAAAAAGAGGAAGATGACAGCGGCGGCGCCGACAAAACCAAACTCTTCCGCGATGACGGCAAAAATGGAGTCCCCCATCGGCTCGGGAAGGTATTTGGTTTTGTTGACGGATTGACCGAAGCCAACTCCCCAAAGGCCGCCGGAGCCGATGGTGATGAGCGCTTGATTAAGGTGATACTCGGAACCGAGAACATCAACTTCACTCTCGGTCATGGAGGAGCGGAAATAAGACATAAACCGCTCGCGCCGGTAAGGAGTAAAAGCAATATATAAAGATAAAATCAGCGCGCCCAAAAGAATAATGCCGACTACATAAGACAAGCGAGCGCCGCTCATAAAATAGACGACTAAAGCGGAGAAAATAGTAATGACGATGACGCTGGTGGCAGGTTGGCGGAAGAGCAGAAAACTGATAATGCCGGCCACAATTAAAAACGGTGCTAATCCCTCCGTCAGGTTTTTGCGGCGGCGGAGTCCATCTTTGCCGGAAAGCCAGGAAGCCAGATAAACGATGAAGGTAAATTTAACCACTTCCGACGGCTGCATAGTGAAAAGTCCGAGATTGAGCCAGCGGGTCGCGCCTTTCTGTGTTTCGCCTAAGGGCGTGAAGACGACAAGAATAAGAAGAATAATAGAGACGATAAGAAGAGGCACGGCCAGTTTTTTAAGCAGGCGGTAGTCGCTGAAATAAGCCAGCAGAAAAAAAACGAGACCCAGTAAAAAACCTTTCAGGAGCTGACTTTTCAAGAAGAAGTAAGCGTCGCCTTCAAGGCGCAATCCCAAATTAGAAGAGGCGGAGATGAGCATTAAAAATCCAAAAAGGACGAGGGCGGTGACGGCAATCGCCAAAAGGGCGTCGGGAGAGCCGCGACGACGGAAGCGAAGATGGCGGGAAATCAGATTAGAGATAAACATAGGGCTCAATGGTTCCGGTGACGGTTTGGTGGCGGTAAGGAGAAAAAGATATTTCACCTCCGACAATTACGGAAGAGATATCCCCTTCTTTGCCGATTAAGACGATATCGGCGCGACGGCCGGGAGAGATAATGCCGCGGTCACCGCCAAGGCCGAGGGCGGCGGCGGGAGCGGCGGAAAGGCGGCTGACAACATTCGGAAGGGTCCAGGAGGAGCCCTTTAGTCCCAATCCGATAAACTCACGGAAGGGGCGGCGAGCGCCTTTAGCGACAATAGCGGAAAGAAAGACCTGACGTTCTTTAAGCGGCGACCAGTCGGGGGAAACGCGGGTATTGAAAGCCAGAAGAGCGTGAGGATAATTTTTGGCAATTTGAACGAGAGCGGCGGCGGGAGGAAGACAAAGGCGGCTGGCAAAGGAGGAGAGAGTTTCTTTTTGAAAAAAGGGATGGGAGGAACTTAAAATAAAGACGGAATCCGGATTAAAGCGGCGGAAGTGTTTTTGGAGGCGGTCGGAGGCCGCGGCAGAGCGCCAGAGAGAGCCGTCGGAGAAAGCGGGGCGCAGGGAAGACGGCAGAAGTGAAGATACACCGACAAGACGCAGGTCATAAGGATTGTAGCCGATGATAACTTCATGCAGACTGCGGCTGCGTTTAAGATAATTAATGTCGCTTTTATCTACGCCGGAAACGACCAGACGAGAGGAAGCGACTCGGCGACCGGAAACGGTATCATATTCCCCTCTCCGCTTGGCGCGCAGAAGGTCCAGCAATGCTCTCTGGCGCTCTTTAACGGTGAGGTTGAGAGGAAGAGTGGCAGAGAGAAGACGGCCGCGGCGGGCGGCGGATTCAGCTAGATGGACAAGACCGCCGTTTAAACCGGAGTACTGATTTGACCAGCCGAAAGAGACGCCAAGAGCGCCATGGGAGAGAGAGTCGTCTAAGAGCGACAGCGAGACCCGTTCGTCATTATGAAACAGGTTGCGGCTGCCGACAAAACTTAAAAAGCGGACGCCGAAGCGGCTGCGGCCGGCCGAGCGGATAAAGTCGCTCCATAATCCCCAGTCGCGGTTATATTCCGTATGGCGGCCGAAAATCGGAGCCAGTGAGTGTCCGGAATGGCCGATAACCACGGTTGTTACTCCTTGTTTTAAATAATCTTCCTGACGGCAGTCGGCGAAGGGAGAAGAAACAACATCCGCGTAAGAAACAAGGTCAATGAATCCGGGAACGGCAAACATGCCGGCGGCGTCTAAACTTTCATCGGCGCGGTAGTCGGCAATGCCGCCGACGGCCAGAATGCGTCCGGACTGGCTTAAAATGTCGGCGCGGTAGGGAGCGTTGCCGGTGCCGTCAACAACAGTCGCGTTTTTGATGAGTAAAGACAAAGTGAAAGAAATGACGAATTATAAATTAAATCCTAAATTCTAAACTCTAAATCCTAAACAATATCAAAATTCAAAATCACAAACCTTGAAACTGAATTCCTCCGCCATCTGCCAACTGGCGGAGGCGGATGGCGGACGGGAATAACAGATGTAGTTGTTTTTATTATAACACGTTAGGGGGTAAGGGAGCGGCGGAGGGCGCAATATTCACAGTGTTTGTTATCGCAGAAGCGATCCCAAAATGAAAAATTGATAATTTCATTCCAGACACGAGAGATGGTTTCTTTAAGGGCGGCAAGTTCGGCATCGGACACGATAAACTCCTCTCTTTTGAAAATGCCGGCGGGGGTGGGTTCAATAAAGTCAAGCGCGAGGTGACTGGCGCGGTAACGTCCCGGATAAGAGTCCAAAAGAAGCTGGTAGAAGACGAGTTGGCGCTTGTAATCACCGCGACTGGTTTTGGTTTTGCCTTCAATGGCGTTGCGGCTTTGGGGACGGCCGGTTTTGTAATCCACGACAGTTACTAAATTGGAGCCGGGAGAGAGTTCCAGTTTATCCAGCATGCCTTTTAGGTGAATGCCGTTGTCGATGATACTGGCCACGCGAAACTCATTTTTAGTGAGGTAGTTCCAGGCGCGGCGGCGGGCGGCGAAATAATGAGGAAGAAGGCGGCGGCCTTTGGAGAAAAGGCGGCGGCGATCAGAGTCGCTTAAAAGCTCGCGGCTTAAAGCTAGCTTAAACTCGTCAGTTAAAAAGCGGGCAGAGAGGACGCGGCCGCCGGTAGTTTGCTCTTCAAAAAAGCGACCAAGGGCACGGTGGACGGCGGAGCCGAAAGCGGCGGCGGGGCTTTTAGCGGAAGGCAGACGGACAAGATTGCGGTAGAAAAATTTCCACGGGCACTCCAAATAGTTGTTGAGAGCGGTAGCGGAAAGGCCGCGGCGGAGGAAGAGGCGGCGGAGGTATTCTTCTTCGTTGGCGCGGCGGGCGAGTAAAGGAGAGACGGGAGAGAAAGCGGAGGCGGCGGGGGGATGGAGAGGAGTAATGTTATTGAGAAGAGCGGAATCAATCTCGGAGATAAACTGACAAGGAGAAAGTTCGCGGCCATCAGTGGAGAGATGAGGGTAAGATATAAAAACGCGATTTTTGGCGCGGGTTAAGGCCATATAAAAGAGGCGGCGCTCTTCTTCATTTTTTTCGGCGGCGGAGCGGGGAAGGTTAGCGGGGACGGGTGAGAGAAAGAATTCGGCGGAGCGTTTATTCCCCCAGTGGCGGTCAACGGCGTTGACAATAAAAACAGCAGAGAACTCCAGTCCTTTGGCTTTGTGAGCGGTCATTAAGCGGACAGCGTTGGCGGCCGGCAGAAGGGCGGTTTTAACAAGAAGATTATGCTCGCGCACGCGTTTGAGATAAGAGAGAAAGTCGGACAAACGATAATGCGGACGGGAAGCGGAGATTTTTTTAATTTCCCGAAAAAGGGAGGAAAGTTTGGCATTTTCCGCCAGATAGTCGGGATGGGAAAGGAGAAAAGAGAAAAATCCGGAGTCGCGGACTATGGTTTCAAAAAGAGAAGAGAATTCTTCGTGTTCAGCGGTCTGCCGCCAGGAAGAGAGACGGGAAGCAAGTGAGATAAGAGAAGAAGGGGCGGCAACGCCGGCGGCGCGGAGAGTGGAAGCGTTGTTCATGAGCGTGAAGACACTGGTGGGGACGCGTTTGTTGGCGGCCTCGGCAAGAAGATAAATGTCCAGAGGAGGAATCTTCAGAAAATCAGCGTGGAGAGCGGAGATGAGAAGGGCGTTATCACCGGGATTGCCGACGGCTTCAAGAAGGGAAAGGAGTTTGCGGATATTGGGATGGCGAAGCAGGTTGTAGTCGGATTCAATTAAAAAGGGAAGATGACGGCGGGAAAAGACGTCAGCGATATTATCCGCTTCTTTATTGGTGCGAAATAAGACGGCGATGTCGCCGAAAGGAATACCTTCCACGCGCAGTTGGGAGATGCGGTCGGCAACAAAGGCAAACTCGCGGTCGGGGTCGGGAAGCTCGGCATAAGAGACCTTGGCGCCAGAGCGGGCGGGGCGGGAAAGAAGAGGTTCTTCCGAGGAGGCCTCCGGATGGCGGGAAATGAGGGAAGTGGCGGCGTCTAAAATCAGCTGGGGAGAGCGGTAATTTTCGGAGAGGGAGACGAGCCGTGTTTCCGGATAGCGATTTTTGAAGTAAAGGAAGTTTTCCAGAGAAGCGCCCTGAAACTTGTAGATGGCCTGCTTGGCATCGCCGACAACAAAGAGGTTGGGGGCGTCGGTGCTTTGGGAAAGAATATCCACGACGCGATTTTGAGCGAAGTTAGTGTCCTGGTGTTCATCCACCAGCAGGTACTGGTAGCGTTCCTGAAGTTCGGCTTTGAGTTCCGAGCGAGAGGAGAGCGCCCGCACGGTTTCTAAAATCATATCTTCAAAGTCGTACCAGCGGTTTTTTTCCAGAGCACGTTGATAGGCGGTATAAACGCGGACGAGTTCCAAAGAACGGCGGAGGCGGCGAGTGGTGGCTTCACCGGAAGCGCCACTCTTCTTCTCCGAGTCGGCGGTGGATGTTTTTTGGGATTTTAAAAAAGCGGAATAATTCTGGGGAGAAAAGCCGTCTTTTTTAAGGCGGGCAATTTGAGAAAGAATGTCGCGCACATAAAAAAATTTGTTTCCTAAAGGTTTTATTTCGCGGAAAGGAGCGCGAAGTAAAATATCTTCCACAATTTCAAGGCGGCGGATTTCATCAATGCTGACGCCGCCGATAATGCGGTTAAAATACTCCGGATAGTTTTTAATGATGCTGTCGCAAAAACTGTGGAAGGTGGCGACGGAAACATAATAACCGCGGCTGCCGATGAGTTCGGCGAGGCGGCGTTTGAGGTTGGCGGCGGCGGACTCGGTGAAAGTAAGCGCTAAAATGGAGTCGGGAGGAGTATCGGTGAGACGGAGGATGTTGGCGATACGGACTGTCAGGACTTCGGTTTTGCCGGTGCCGGGGCCGGCCATAACCATAACGGGGCCCATAATGGCGTCTACCGCTTGTCGCTGGCGGGGATTGAGGCAGCGGTAAGCCTCGTTAAATCGGCGTTCGTAGACTGTAGACATGGGGATATTTTACCACCGAGTGATTAAACTCTAAACAAGAAGAATGAAAAGGAATGGATTACTATCCTATCTGACGATCGTTAGGTAGGATAGTGGGGAAAGAAAAAAGGCCCGGGGGGGCCGTGCGGATAAGTTGAGTTGCAAATAGGCTACATTTCATAAATGACGTCTTTGCGTTCTACGACGACTGGCCAGCCGCGGGTGCGGGCGATGTCCAGTAAACCACGGTTGGGATTGAAGCAGATGGGGTTAGTTACCAGTTCCAGAAAACTGACGTCGGATTCGGTATCCCCTACTCCGATGGAGCCATGGAGAGACAAGCCGTCTTTTTCCACTACTTGGAGCAGAGCTTTTTTCTTGTCGTCCACGGGCTTACTAACAATTCCGCCGGTATAGATACCGTCTTTGATTTCCAGCTGACTGCCGAGAACTAAGTCAAAACTGTAGCGTTTACCAAAAAGATGGACAATTTCTATGGGAGAGCCGGAGATGGCGAGAAGAAAATAATCCTCGTTTTTCAGTTTTTTGATGAGGTTACGGGTATAGACGTATACTTCATTCTTTTGATCGCGAATGACAGTGCGGGAGGCGGTAATTATATCTTCCATTTGGCAACCACTGACACGGCGCATAAATACCTTAACAACTTGGGTAATATAATTTTCGTAACTGCCTTTCCGCTGTCGCCATCGTTTATACGATTGGTTTAAATTCTCTTTAACAACAGCGGGAAAAATACCGAGACGGATAAGTTCCCAAGTGAGTTCAATTAAGAGCGAACTGCGGAAAATCGTGCCGTCAATATCCAAAACAGCCACTTTTCTTTTTTGAGTAGGCATAACTATTCCCTTTCGGAAGTTTGGCGATGTAAGTTTCTGCCTAAAAAGTAGCTGGTTTTTTATTTTTTGTCAAAGAAAAATGGGGGGATTCCCGCTCCGCGCCGCCAAACAACCTTCTTCGGGAATGACGAGAAATGGATCCCAACTTAAGGCTGGGATGATAGAGAAAGGGAGATTAATTTCTATTTAACCGTAGAGGAGGCGGAAGCGATGATTTTTTTGACCTCGGAAATGACGGCGGCGGCTTTAGAATCGGAGACATCGGCGAATTTTAAGACGCTGGGGCGATCAATTAAGTCGCGGCAAACAACAATATTTTTTTCCATAAGCAGGCGTTTTTCGCGAGTAGAGAGGGTGGTTAAAATGGTTATCGGCCAGAGGTGGTAGGCGGTCAAGAGCGACTCCAATCCCCCACCGGCCGGATATCCCCAGCCGAGGAGATGAAGTCCGGCACAACTGCCGTAGCGGATGGCGTCAGAGGTAAACTTGGTGTTGGTGATGAGCCAGCCTTCGTTCCAGCCGCTGGCGGCGGCCAGGTCTTCATAGCGGGCACGTACGTAAAGAGCGGTTTTGACGTCACTGCGGAAGCCGGGCTGGTTGTGAAACTTGGCTTCCACCATAATTTTACGTCCGTCTTTGGCGGCCACAACGTCAACCTCGTGAGAAACACAGCGGCCGCGCACTGAGTCGGGAAAACTGACGGTGTAGCCCTCAGCGGCGAGCAGACGTCCCAAAAGCTGTTCAAAAGGATAGCCGGTGGGGCCCATAGCCATAATGGCCTGTTTGATGGAGTAGCGGGCGGCGGCGGGACACTCTTGTTTTTTAAGAAAAGAAAAGGCGCGGCGATAAATATCGGCGGTGGTCATACCAGAGACAATGTCGCGCTCTATTTCTTTAGTGATGGTAGAGGCGGTAGAGGAAGAGGCGCCGGCGCATTTTAAGGAGCGCTCCAGTTTGCGCGGGTTCCAGATGTCTTCGGCGCCGTCGGCGCGGACGATAGTGATTTTTTTCATAAAAATTAGGAAAGGAGTACGCGGCTTAAGAAAAAGATAATAAGCCCGAGAGCGTTGGCGATAACGGTGATAATCCAAAAGCGCATAGTGACAGTGCTCTCGTGCCAGCCGATGGCTTCAAAGTGATGATGAATGGGCGCGGAGAGGAATACTTTGCGCCCGCGCAGTTTTTTACTTAATACTTGAATGATGACGGAGGCGGACTCAATAACAAAGATAATAGCGAAGAGCGGCAGGAGAAGAACGGTATTGGTAAGCATAGAGATAATACCAATAGAGATGCCGAGAGACATAGCGCCGGTGTCGCCCATAAAGAAATGAGCCGGATAGATATTAAACCACAAGAAAGCCAGTAGAGCGCCAATGGCAGCGCCGCCCATAGCGGCCAGGTCAAAGCGGCCGAGAGCAAAAGCGACAACCGTAAGAGAAAAGAAGGTAAAAAGAGCAACGCCGCCTAAAAGTCCATCCAGGCCGTCGGTTTCATTAGCGGAAAAGGCGGAGGCAATGATAATGAAAATAAAAAGAGGAACATACCAAGGACCGATAATCAGGTTTCCCCAGAAAGGAATGGAGAGCACGTCCCAGCCGAGGCGGAAGTAAAACCACCAGGCGCCGACTACGGCGATGATAGAGTAGAGAACCAGTTTGTGGCGCACTTTAAGACCGCCGGAACCGCCGCCGACATTGAAGATGCCGAGTAGGTCGTCGGCTAAGCCGATAAGGCCGGCGATTAACATAGCGGTCAGCGGCAAGTAGGTTTGCGCCCGGTCAATAAAATTAAGCTGTCCCCAGAAGCCGTCAAAGAAGAAATTTAAAAGCCAGAAGATAGCGGCCGTAATCATAACCGTTCCCCAGATAACAACGCCGCCCATAGTGGGAGTGCCGGCTTTGTTTTGATGGAGAGAGGAAAAGATGGGAGCTTCGTTACTGTTTCTAATCTGTTTGCGGAATTTTAAGCGCTGTAGTCCCCGAATGAGAAAGGGGGTGGCGGAGAGCGCGACAATAAAAGAAACGGTAGCGAGAACCAGGACGCGAATGACTTCTAAGACCATACTATTATAAACTCTAAACAATATTGAAATTATAAATTATAAACTTTGGGACTGGATTCCAGCCTGCCCGACCCGCCAGAATGATTCTGTCGGGCTGGCCGAATGATTTCGGTCGTTCGGGCAAGTGACAGAGAGGGAAGCGGAAATAACAGAGGAAAAAAGAGAATGAATTAATTATAACACGAGAGGGGTTGAGAGGGAGGGGTGGGAGGAGGCCCAGTTAAGAAGTTTTAGAGTGACGCCGAAGCGATCCTCGGTGCCGAGAACAATAATCAAAACGGAATGGTCGCTGACGTTAAAAACAGATATCAGATTGCCACGGGCGGCGTCAGTATAACCGGTTTTGCCGCCGATAAAATCGGGGCGGCCGGCAAACTCGTTGATGTTTACATATTCCTTAATGTTGCCAAAACTCCGGTCGGTAATAGCAGCGGCAGGCAGACGGCTTGAGGAAAATATATCGGCATGCTCGCGGTAGAGATAGGCGGTTAGACGCGAAAGATCACGCACCGTGGAAACATTTTCCGGCGAGAGACCGGCCGGGTCGGTAAAATAAGTGGAAGAGAGACCGAGCTCCGAGGCCTTGTCAGTCATCCGCTCTAAAAAGCGATCAAGGCCATAATGTTCGGCCAGAGCGTAGGCGGCATCATTGCTGGAAACTAAAAAGAGAGCGGAGATTAGGTCGGAAACAGAGAAAATTTCAGTGGGTTTGAAATCACCGGCGATTTCTTCCACAGCGACAGCGGCGGGAGTGATAGTGATGAGTTCGTCGGCGGAGATATTTTCACTGACAACAATAGCGGTCATTATTTTAGCAAGAGAGGCAGTCGGCCAGGCAAGGGATGAGTTATCCACCCAGAGAACACGGTCAGTAGAAAGATCATAAACCAAAGAAGCGGCGGCGGAGAGGCCGTCGGGAGACGGAAAAGCGGGGGGGCGGGGGGGAGAGACACCGACGGCGCTGATAAGAAGAGCGGAGCGGACAGTGGCTACGTTAATGGGGAGGGTAACACCGGAAGCCGGGTCAAGGGAGGTGAAAGCGGGAGAAGCAGGAACATTGCTTTGAGCCGTGACGGAGGCAAGGCCGGCAGTAGAATTGATAGAATTGATAGAAAAGAAAAAATCATTAAAGGTTACCAAACCGACGAGCAGAAAGGCAAAAAACAAGCTTAAAGAGTTGTGACTTAAATTCATGGTCGGCTATTTATCAAGAGACGTTTCCGGAGAAGGGTAAGTGACATCTTCCAGTTCCGGTTCCGGATTAGTTTTAAGCAGATTAACATATTTGGCGTAATCGGGCAATTTGGCGGCAGTGGAGACGCCAAGGTGATTTAGACAATCGGCGCTTAAAGAATAGATAAATGTGTAAGAACGTTGGGGGTCGGGGCGGCGGTCAATTAAGCCGCGCATCAAGAGCGAGCGGAGAATAAAAGTGGAATTGACGCCGCGCAGATAATCCAGACGGGCGCGGGAGACAGGACCTAAGTAAGCAATAACCGAGAGAGTTTCCAGAGCGGCGGGGGTTAAAGAAGAGTCAAAATCTTCTTTGATAAGTTTAGCGACGGCGGCGGAGGCGGAGGCGGCGATAAGCTGGATGGTGTCGCCGCGAATAACAACGGAGATGGCACTGTCGGTTTCAGAAAGCCGCCGGGAAAGGGAATCAACAGCTTGGCGGATAGATAACTCGTCAGAGGAGGAAGCGGTAGCAAGACGGGAGAAAGTCATCGGCTCGCCGTGCACAAAAAGAAGCGCCTCCACGGTTTTCTCCAATTCACGGCCTGACGGTTTGGAAACGGGTGAGCTCATTTTTTAATAATAACATCTCCGAACGGTTCGGGTTGTTCAAAATCAACAACTTGATCGTAAATTAAATGAAGGATAGCCAAAAAAACGGCGATGATTTCACTCCGCTGTTTTTTCTCCGTGAGAGAGAGCAGGGACAGTTGGCTGTCATTTTGCAGGCGAGCCAGAAGTTCGCGTATTTTGTCGGCAATGGAAATAAGAGACGAGGGCGGCAGTTTTTCCTCTTTAAGCTTTTTTTGCTGAACGGAAGAGAGAGCGGCGGCGGCGGCGCGGAGAGCGGCCACGGAAAGGTTGGGAGGCGGGCAAAAGACGGGCGGACGGCCGTCATAGAGAGCGCGGTTGAAAAACCGTTCCGGCGGAGAATCCCAGCGCATACGGACGGCGGGCAGGACTGATTTTAAGAGGCGATAGAGGCGAAGGCGATCTTCCAGGTCGCGGATTTCTTCTTCCTCTTCAGTGGAGAGAATAAGATTTGGAAGCAGAGTTTTTGATTTAATAAGGAGCATTTTGGCGGCCACAACGACGAAGTCGGCAATGAGACGGGGGGAAACGCCGCGGGGACCGGATTGCTTTTTAAGATTGTCAAGATATTTGAGAAAGTCGCCGGTTACCTCGGCTAAATTGACCTCGGTAATGTCAAGTTGACGTTCCTCAATCAGCTCCAGAAGTTTTTCCAAGGGGCCGGAATAGAGGGGGGTTTTGAGTTCGTACATAAATAAACTCTAAATCCTAAATTCTAAACTCTAAACAATTTCAAAACACAACAAAAGATGCTTAGTGGTTGAGGATGCCGGCGACTTCTTCCATGATGGCGGACGGGACGGGGTGGCGAGCGGGACTTTTACCCGGATACCGCCAGGCGGTAATGACTTTTATCCGACTGGTTGAGGAGAGTTGATACATAACCCATATTTCTTCACGGCGTTTGACTCTTTCAGCCGGTTTCATAACAGCAATGGTAGCATCGGCTATCCCCTCCTCCACCCGGGAAGGAAAACGAACAATGCGTTTTACAAGCGAGGGTGAGATGCGATAGACAAGCATTTTGCCGACAACATGATTAGTCCAGAGGTAGCGGCGGTCATTTTTAGGAACCGCCATTCTGTTCAACATGAGAATTATTGTAACAAAAAATTAAAATTCAAATGTTAACTCCCGCCATTACTCTTCGGTGATGATGATGTCGTTGACATATGTTTTGGTTAAAGGGCGGGAAATTTCGCCGGAGCCGTTGTCGGTGACGGGAGAGGAAGCAATTTCGTCCAGAACGTTACCGCCGGACTCCAGAGTTCCGAAGATGACATAGTTTTTAGGAAGGTTGATGTCTTGGTGGACAATAAAGAACTGGCTGCCGTTGGTGTTGGGGCCGGCGTTAGCCATAGCCAGAGTACCGCGAATATAGTCGCGGGTTATGGGTTCGTCGGCGAAGAAGTAGCCGGGGCTGCCAGTGCCGGCGCCGGTGGGGTCGCCGCCCTGAATCATAAAGTCCTTAACGACGCGGTGAAAGAAGGTATTACGGTAGAAGTTGTTTTTAGCGAGGAAGATGAAGTTGCTGACTGTTTGCGGCGCTTCAGCGGCGAGTAAGTTAAAGGTCAGGTCGCCGGCGGAGGTTTTTATGATAGCGCGATAAGAATGATTGGCGTCCACGGAAACGGGCGGGGGCGATGACCAACGATCGGTGGTCACTTCGCGGGTTAAACCGCGAGGAAGAAAGCTCATAGCGTAATCTTCGTGGCTGGTTATCCACCAGGCGGCGAGTCCCAGAAAAGCGGCAGTGATAATAAAAGACATAATTTTTTTAGTCATATAAAGATTATATTAAGGCAGAAAAAGTTGAAAGTCCATTGTTGGTCTGTATTTTAAAAAAATTATGGAGAGGGTGGTTGGGAGGTGGAGGAGGTGAAGATGGCGGGGCGATATTTATTGGAAGGATTCCAGATAAGCCAGCTATCGGAAAGGCCGGCGTCGCGAACGGCTTGTATTTCACTTTTTACCATATCCACGGTATAGACGGCGCCAAGGTCAAAATCCTGAAGCCAGGGGCGAAGTTTGGCGCGCAGGCGGCTTTTGGCAGCGGGAGAAATAGTTTGGGGGGTAGTAGTGGCCAGAGCGGCCGCGGCCAGCGCCGATTCGTGTGCTTCCAGTTTGGCAACAGCGGCAGTGAGAGACAGTTTAATAATATCATAGGGGTGGGCGGCGGGGTTAGTAAAACCGAAAGCGCCGTTGGCGAAGTGGGATGGGTAAACCATAGGAGAAAGATAATTAAAGTAGTCGTAGGCGTCTTCCAGCCGCTGACCGATGCCGATATCGTCGGGAGCGACAGTGGTCTGGCCGAAAAGATCGGCGGAAAGAACGGCGTCGGGAAGCTCATTTCTCATATAGGCGAAGAAACGGCGAACAACTTCGTATTTGGCTTCTTCTTTATTCCAGACGGGGTAAACGAGAGAGGAGATGTTGGCGCCGTCGGTGGGAAAACGGATGTAATCAAAATTTACTTCGTCAAAGCCGCGAGCGATTATTTCTTTAGATAAAGCGGCATTGTATTCCCAGACCTCGGGAGAGGCGGGGTCAACCCAGGAGAGGCCATGGCGGTCACGCCAGACCTGACCGGTGGCAGTTTTAACGGCGAGGTCGGGGCGAGCGGCGGCCAGCAGCGGGTCCTGAAAGACGGTGAGGCGTCCGATGAGATAAAAACCTTTTTCGTGCAGATCGCGAATGAGAGAGTTTAAATGTTTAATACGAAGCTCGCGCGAATGGTAGGTATTGACCAGTTCGGTATCAGAGTTAAAACCGACATAACCGGAGAAGTCCTTAATATCAATAATAAGGGCGTTGATGGAGTCGCCGCGGGCGGCAATGACGGAAGAAAGAAGCGAGGGAGTACCGGCCACCCAGTTAGTAACATAGAGGGCGCGGACGGCGGCGGGAGGATTAGGAAGAGGCGACTGGTAGGGCAGGTCGCCGTCGGGGCGGGGAGGTAAAGATGAGTTATTCAAGGAGGCAGAAGGTGAATAGTCAACTTCAATGGTGCGTCCGCCCCAGACAAAAAAAGAACCGATTATAGCCGCGGCGGCAAATCCAGAGAAAAGCAGACGGTTCATTACGCTATATTCTAAAGTAAAAACAGAGAACAGGGAACAGTAACTGGGTCTTAACATTTAGGCGGTAAAGATATAAGATAGGCGCATATGCCAGCTTTTTACCGGACTTACCGGCCGAAAAATCTCTCGCAATTGGTGGGACATGAGATGACGGTAGCAACGTTGAAGAACGCGGCGAGATACGACCGCATCGCCCATGCTTATCTTTTTCATGGTAGCCGCGGCACGGGAAAAACGACCACCGCCAGGATACTGGCTAAGATAATAAACTGCGAAAAAAGACGAATGAATGATAAATTCCGAGAGGAAGGAGAGCCGTGTAATGAGTGTTCAGCTTGCCGCGAAATTGACGCGGGGCGGGCGCTGGACATTGTGGAGATTGACGCGGCCAGCAACCGCGGCATTGACGAGATTCGCGCGTTGCAGGAGGGAATGAAACTCTCGCCAATTAGTTTGCCGTGTAAGGTTTTTATCATTGACGAGGTGCATATGCTGACGACACCGGCTTTTAACGCGCTCCTTAAAACGCTGGAGGAGCCGCCGGCGCACGCCCGCTTTATTTTAGCCACGACTGAAATTGACAAGGTGCCGGCGACCATAATATCGCGTGTACAGGTGTTTCCTTTTCGGAAGCTGCCGGCGGCGCAAATCGCGGGGAAACTGACGCGGGTGGCGGAGAGCGAAAAACTTAAAATTGAGCCGGCGGCGCTGGAGCTAATCGCGGCGGCGGCCGACGGGTCATTACGGGACGCTGAATCGCTTTTAGACCAGGTGGCGGCGTTTACGGGAGAAGAAAATGAGATAACGCTTTCCGGAGCAGAGCAGATTATCGGGCAGGCCGGATATCAGAGATTGGCCGAACTTCTAAAATTTATTTTTACCGGCGACGGCGAGGGAGCGCTTAAAGCCATTCATAAGCTAAAAGAGGGCGGTACGGACATAGTTCAGTTTAACAAAAACATGATTAACTGGCTGGGGCATCTTTTGGCGATGACGGCTAATCCTAAAATGGAAGAAGTGCTGGCGCGGGAGCTGGTGAGAGAGGAAATTAAGACATTGAAGCAGTTGGCGGAAACGGCGGCGCTGGCGAGGCAGATAGAACTGACTAAGACGCTGATTGCCGCCCATCGGGAAATGCGTTACTCCCCTTTCGCTTTTATTCCCTTTGAGGTGGCAGTGGTGGAGTTTATGAGTAATCAAAAACATTCCAACATTCTATAGAATGTTGGAATGTTTTTGATTAGCGGAAGCGGACTGGGATTTCCACGGCGGCGTCGTGTTCAGGCAAGCCGGAGGGGTTGTCTTTTTTCAAAATGAGAGTCCCCCGCTCCCTGTAGGCTGGTTTACTGAAATTAAGTTCGGCGTGGAAAGGGACGTAGTCCTCCGTCATCCAGTCGCTTCCGGCCGTGGCAATTCCCTGGGCGATTATAAGCCCGTCCCAGTCGGTCAAAAAGACGGGAAAAGACGCTTCAAAAAACCAGTAGCCGCGGGCTTGGCCGGTGATGGTTAGGGGGTTTGCGATGTACTCCTCGGGCACGGGAGAGGAGACGATGACGGGGCTGGCGTTCGGGCAGGCGGCAAATTCACAGTTGGGGCCGGTGCGGGCAACATAGGAACCGTTGGAGCAGAGTTTGGCTTCTTGAGTGCAGGCGATGGACGAGGGTTGGGCGGCGGATGGTTTAGAGAGTTGCCAGATGGAGAAGTTGAGATAGGCGGCAAAAGTTATCCACATACTTTCGGTTTTCTTTCGGGTCTGTGTGGTAAAATTATAATAATTTAACCATGATAACTAAAAAACAAAAAGAGGTACTGGACTTCATTAGAGTGTTTACGAAAAAGTACGGGTACTCCCCTTCTATTCCGGAGATAAGCAAAAAGTTTAAGCGGGCGGTAGGGACAATCCACGAACATGTCCAAAAACTACAGGAGGGTGGCTATATTGAGAAAGAAGAAAATAAAAGGCGAAGCATTGAAATTACTAAAACCGAAAAACTTGTTCAAATTCCTTTATTGGGGACTATCGCCGCTGGACAGCCGATAGAGGCGATAGAGAACAAAGAAATGATAGCCCTTCCTAAAAGTAAAGTTCCTTCTTCGTCAGAAGTTTATGCTCTCCGTGTGGTCGGGAACAGTATGATTGATGAAAATATAAATGATGGTGATATTGTTTTGGTGCGACAACAAGAAACAGCCGAAAACGGGCAGAAGGTAGTGGCTCTGATTGATAATCACGATGTAACCCTGAAAAAATTTTACAAAGAGAAGGGGCATATCCGACTGCAGCCGGCTAATAAAACTATGGAGCCGCTTATATTTCGAAGTGGTAAAGATGTTGTTATTCAAGGAATAGTGCTGGATGTTATTCACGATGGCAGCTTTACGGCTCCGGTAAAAATTTACCCGGATGTGAAACTGAATAATAAAGAGCCAGAAGTAAATAAATTAAAACCATATTACGAAAGGCCAAAGTTCAAACTCTATATGGCTAACTGTTTAGAACTACTTGCCCAACTTCCGGAAAATTACGTGAATATGATTTTTGCTGATCCGCCATATAATCTTTCCAACAATGGATTTACTGTTCATGCCGGAAGAATGGTGAGCGTTAATAAGGGAGATTGGGATAAGAGTAGAGGTTTTAGAGACGATTATGATTTTCACTATCGGTGGCTTAAGGCATGCAAAAGAGTTTTGAAACCAAATGGCACGCTTTGGGTTAGCGGGACCTATCACTCAATTTATCAATGCGGGCACGCCCTGCAGGCATTGGGATACCATATCTTAAATGATGTCGCCTGGTTTAAACCAAACGCTTCTCCAAATTTAAGTTGCCGTTATTTTACCGCTAGCCATGAAACTTTAATTTGGGCAAGAAAAGAGAAAAAAGCCAAACATACTTTTAACTACGAACTAATGAAAAATGGGCGTTGGCCGGAGGATAGTTTGAAGAAAGAGGGTCTTCAGATGCGTTCGGTTTGGTCCATGGGTACCCCAAAACCCATAGAAAAGAGATTTGGAAAACACCCAACCCAAAAACCGGAAGGTTTATTAAGAAGAATTGTGCTGGCAAGTACTAATAAAGGTGATTTAATTGTTGATCCATTTACTGGGAGTTCAACGACAGGCATAGCGGCGCATCTTTACGGAAGAGATTTCATCGGTATTGATACGGAGGTAAAGTTTTTAGATTTATCAATTAAAAGATTTGAGGAATTAAACCACAATTTATCATTAAAATTTGGCACGAAATAAAAATCTTATGAAAACAAAAGGTAAAGGAGGGGGCAATACAATTACGGGTTTAAACTTTGAGAAAGAGCGTAATATTTTAGAAATTATCAAAAAAGCCAAAGGTTATTCAGTAAAGGGCAGCATTATTTATTATAAAGAAAAAGAAGTAGCCCGCAGTTATAGGAAAAATGGCTTATATAGGTTGTTAGCGGAGAAGAGGGTAGATTGGAAAAAGTTGGTATCAAAACGCCTTTTGCCGGACGAAGCCCTGTATGTAATTGTAAATAACACTTTATTTATTATTGAAATGAAATTCCAGAAAGTTACTGGATCGGTTGATGAAAAATTACAAACTTGCGATTTTAAGAAAAAACAATACCGAAAACTCATGGCGCCGTTAAATATTGAGGTGGAATATATTTATATTCTTAATGATTGGTTTAAGAGCCAGGCGTATAAAGACACGCTTGATTACGTTATATCCGTTGGATGCCAATATTATTTTAATTATTTGCCTCTACAAAAAATCGGGTTGCTGGGGCAAAAGTGATAAAGAAAAGCCCCGCCTAAAGGAGGGCGGGGTTGATGTCTTCCAGGTGGGTGAGTTTTCCGTACGGCCATTTTGGAATGAGGACAAAGAAACGACGTTTTGTTTTGTCGTTTGGGTCTGAAGGAAGATAGACCACGACGTCATAGAAGTATTGACCATCATCCAGATCAATACCTCCAGTCATAAAATCCCGCGCCAATTTGATAGTGCGGGTTTCGGCGAGGGGCGGAATTACTTTTTTATTTCTTAAACTAATTAATTTCCTCAAAAGCCCGCCTAATTCCATTGGGAGAATAGCGTCATTTACCAGTTGACCGATTTCTTTCCAATAGTTAGAACTGGTCAATTTAATCGGTGAGGTGTTTTCCATCACTAATTCCTTTCTATATAAAAATGTAAAGTTTCCGGTTTCTATTGTATAGTATAAGTGGCTTTTTTGTCAAAGGGGCGAGTTTTGACTTTTAGAGATTGTGTTGTAATATGTTGGGGCTCTTTAACAAAAAATAAAGCATAAATTAAGGCACTCTAGCGAGTGCCTTATAAAAAAGTCAGATTTCGAGGAATAAATCGCGCATGTGTCCCTCAAGATGAATGCGGCGAATTACTTCGGCAATCAATCTGGCCGGACTGATTACTTCAAGGTTCGGGTGCCACTTTTCCCGGTCTCTAAGCGGGATGGTTTCCAAGGTGTAGATTTTATTTATCGTCCCATCCTCGAGTAAGAGATTAATCCGGTTAATCGTATTTGGGCTAAAATCGTTATGAACAAAAAAGAAGTGAATCTCTTTGGCACCAGCGAGGCGGGCGATTCTAGCTCCGGTTTCCAAAGTTCCGCCTTCCTGCAGCATATCATCAAAAGCGGCTACCTTTTGGCTATTTACATTGCCGATGATATTAGATAATTCAAGGTTAATTACTCTTGTGTTTGGATCCCGGTGTTTGTTTATAAAGGAGATGTTTTTACCAAGCATTTGAGCAATTGCCCGGTTTCGTTTGAAGCTGCCTTCGTCCAGCGCCAGAACACTATCGTAATCATTACTGTGGGACATCGCATATTCAATGAGAATTCTCATTAAGTAGATGTGATGCACAGTCCGCAGACGATAGTGTTTAGTATCAAAAAAGTTTGGGTGTTGGGGTGAGTGTTGGTCGAAAATAGCAACTACGTCCAGGCCACAGCTGGAGATTTGGAAAGCTGTTTCCGAATAGGCCACTGTTTCTCCATGGCGTTTGAGATGGTCGGATTTTCCGTCCCGAACGAATGGGAAGACGCCAAATATTCTGGTGGCGCTACCGCGGAGAGAACTACAGATGAGACGCAGTTCCCTTAAGGTGTCGTAACCGGCACCGGCGTACAGCGAACTAAAAATGCAAACATCTAAACCACTGGCGTCGCTCAATCTTCTGACTTCTAATTCTTCATTGGGAAATGGCCTTGACTCTATCTTGAGCGGTTCCACGCCGAGAATATTAGCCACCCTCAACCCAAGTGACAGGTGAGAGTTGGTGATGATTAATCCTAATTCACCGAATCTACCCTTTTCCATGACTTCCTCCTTTTGAGACAGAATACCGTCTAATTTCAAAGATCACTTTAATAAATTAAGTCCTAAAGGTTGGAAAGTCAATTGAGGCGAAAAATTAGTTTTGGTTGATAGATGGCAAATTTTGTTTTAATATAAACAGCGTAATCCGGGATCGTCTAGTGGTAGGACGCCGCGCTCTGGACGCGGAAACTGGGGTTCGAGTCCCTGTCCCGGAGCACGAATGTTAGTGAAGCGCTACGGGAAGAAAGCCAATTGCTTGGCTTACGTCAGGACGAGAAGGGCGGAGCGATGTTACGCCAGCAGGCGGAACCGCGAGCCCAGTCCGAAACAAGAAGGAGCGACGGCGAGTTCTTAGTTGAGGAAGAGTCCCTGTCCCGGAGCCGATTTTGGCGATGGGATAGGGCAAAAAAGTGCCGAATGATTTGTGGATAATTAGTTTTTGCAGTGTTTCTACCAAACTGGTATACTAATGGAAAAGAAATAATATGGCAGACACATTTTTAGATAAAATTATTGTTGCTGGCATGAAGGTCGTCCAAGACAACATTGCTAAACTTCAGGCGATGGGGCTAATGGATAACATGGGTAAGCTTTTGAACGTTCAGTTACCACTTGATATGAGCGATGACCTTGAGCGAGATTTTGGCGGATAAATGCACCCGCCAGAAATGTTTATTGTAGCTGGTCCTCCTGGTGCTGGTAAGAGTACTATTTTTTCTGTGCGGAATTTTGCGGATAGGGTTTTTAATGCCGATGACCGTGCTATGGAACTGAATGGCGGATCATACCGTTCGATTCCATTGACTATTCGTAAACAAGTTAACCGAGAATTTGAGATTTTTGTTTATGATAATATTAAAGATCACAAATCATTTGCTATTGAAACAACTTTGCGCAGTAAGATAACATTTGAACAGGCGAAGCAGGCGAAACAGGTTGGTTTTAAGGTTTTTATGATTTATATTATATTAGATACATTTGAACGCCATCTTGAGAGAGTGACTCAACGGGCACTTTTAGGAGGGCACGCGGCAAGTAAGGCCGTACTACAACGTATTTACAATAGCAGTTTGAAAAATTTTCCTATAGTCCTTAATCACGAGAAAAGCGGTATTGATGAAGTTCATGTTTTCGATAATTCTATTTTTAAGCAAAGACCGAAATTAGTAATGAAGGCAAGATATGGGCGAATTATTAGTTTGGCGACTGATTTTCCTAGATGGCTTCAATTCGCTTTAAACTGGGCAGAATCTGATTTGCAAAAAATCAGATCAAACCTTCACGATTTTCATTAAACTTAAATTTTCAGAGCTGATAAAAATTAGAAATTAAGCATTATCCAGGAGGGGCGGAAGATGAGGAGGAAGCCCAAGAGGAGCATGATGGCGCCGCCTAAAAGATGGGAGAGATGGGAGTAGCGGTTAGAGAAGTCGGAGACCTTGAGGGTGAGCATAGCGGCGGTGAAAACGATAAGGTCATCCAACATAAAGAAAAAGAGGTAGAGAGTGAGATAGGCGTAATACTGCCAGAGGGGAAGATTAGAAGCGGTGAGAACGCCGGTATAGACGGCGGGAAAACCGGCGGAGCAGATGAGTTCCACGAGGTTGACGGCGGTAGCGAGAATGATGACGCCCGCCAGAGCGAGCAGGAAGCGGGGGCCGGAGATGAGAGGGCGGAGGCGGCGGAAAATTTTCTGCTGACTGTCCCCCTCCGAGACGTCGCAGACGCCCGGACGGGAAGTCCACCAAGCGCGCAGATTGGCGGCTCCACCGATGATGGCAACGGCGGCAATGGCAAGGCGCACCCAGAGAATAAAGCCGATAAAGAGAATGAGGTTAAGCCAGGCGGCCATAAAGAGGAAGTAGACCAGGGACGAGGCGGCAATAAAGGTAAAGCCAAAAATCCACATGCGGCGGCGGCTTTTAAGGCCAAAAAGAAGACCGATTAAGAAAATAAGGACCCACATGGCGCAGGGATTGAAGCCATCTAAGAGCCCCACCATAACAGTGAAAGCGGTAAGAGGGGTAGTTTTGAGGTTGACGCTGCCGAAGAGAGGCAGAGTGATGACGCCTAACTCCCCGACTGAACAGGGTTCCAAAGTGCCGAGATCGCAGACGGAACCAGTGGCGGCGGGGTGAAGGATAAGCGGAGCGGAGTGGTCGTTCCCAAAGATGAAGTTGCCGACATTGTCGGTAAAAGAGGAGGGGTCGCGGTGGTAGTGTTCTATCAGTTGAGAGAGTTCCGTACTGACGGAAGTGGAGAAGCCGTTGAAGTAGTCGGGACCGATGATGGTGAAAGGCACGCCGGAAAAGTTGGCGCCGCTCTTCTGAATGATTTCCTGGAAGAGTTCGGCGTTGGCGCGGTCAGTGATTTCGTAGGCGCGGATAGAAAGCTCCGGATACTGGTTTTGTAGATTATCTAAAAGGACGCGCTCTTCCTCGCAATGGGAACAGCCGTCTTGATAGAAAAAGTGGGTGACTGTTTGAACGGGAGAAAGCGTTTGGGCGGCGGCGGGAAGCGGAGAAAAAAAACCGAAGATGACGGCGGTTAGAAGAGCGGCGGGGAGTAGGGATTTAAGGAAAGACATAGGAGTATTATAAATTTTCAATTTTCAATTTTCAATTTTCATTTAATGATGGATTAAAAAATGATTAATCAAAAGAAAGCCGCTGGGGAGAGCGGCTAATGAGAGGGTGGAGAGAAAATTTTTAGTCGGAGGAAGGAAGAACAAGTTTTATCACTCCCATGGGAATGGTAAAGCTGTCAAGATATTTGGTGTTGCAGTTGATCGGGGCAACTCTTATCCCAAAAGTGGTTATACCATTTTTTATGTAGGCGCCCCAGTCTATGAATTCAACGCGGGTGCCGGCGGGCAGTATAAATTGCTTGTCTGGAGGAGCGTCATTGTTAATTAAAACGGCTTGAGTGGTGATAAATCTGGTGTCACTCTCAATTTGTCTTATAGAAAGGCAGGGTGGGGCTTCAACGGCGGGCTGGTTCATTGTTTTATTCCTTTTTTAGGAGATGATAAGGGCTGGAAAGATGTTAAGAAATACAAAGAGAAAAGTCAAAAATAAATATTTTGACTATTTTAAAAAAAAGGGTTAGTTTAGAAAGAGAAGTTTGAAAAAAAATAAATAAGGAAAGGACGGTTAAGGCCATGAAAAGAGGCAGAGGAAGACCGAGAAAGTCATCTTGGAAAGAGCTTGATGAGAAAAGAAGGTGGAAATTCAACGAGCTTTATTTGAAAGGGGAAACATATGCGGAGATGGGGCGGGTTTTATATTTACCCGACTGGGAGGTGAAAAGCATAGAACGGGAAAGGGTTATGGATGGAAAGCTTATCTTCTTGAAAAGGATTAGAAAACACCGGCGGAAAAAGAAGCCGGAGAAAGACCTGTGGGATGACAATATTTTTTTGTATGTACTCTTATCCACACGGGCGGGAAGAAGTTTGTTTGAGATGGCGGAAGCTATAGGAAAAAGCTATGAGTGGATGAGACAAAGCAGAAAGAAGGCGAAAGGAAAGCCAGGGTGGCTTAAAAATACCTTACGGGAAAAACAGGATGGAGAAAATAAGAAGCTGATAGAGGCGGTGGCAAAGGAACTTAAGATGAAGACGGTGGATTTAGAGAGACGTCTTTTCGGAAAAAGAATGAAATCTGGTACTGAAACAGAAGCATTAATGGTAATGATTGATAAATATAAAGGAAACAAGAAAGGAGTTTGTCAAAATTGCGGAAGAAGGTTTATCAGGAAGCAGACAGGAAAAAGGCAGTTTTGTTACAGGTTGAAATGCAAGAGAAAAATGGAAAATATCGCGCATAAGAAGACAGCGCAGAAGACCGGCGTGGCGCCGATCAGTAGAAAGTCATTAAGGATGAGATGGATAGTTAAACTTTTTGAAAAGTTGAGAGGGTGTAATTTATCGGAAAATGAGAAGTGGTTGACGGTAAAAGAAGCTATGGGGGAATGTGGAGCTTCCCAAACGCAAATCAGATGGCTCGGCCAGCGCCGAATTTTAACAAAGGGAAAACACCCGATAAAAAGTTGGCATGGCAAGCCGGTAGAAGTTTATCCGGCAAGTCAGATACGGATAATTAACGAAGTTTTGGGCCCGCGGCGATAGCCGCGGCTTTTTTTATGAACTGGTTAAACTTTTAAGTAACGGCGGATGGCGATGAAGGAGGAAAGGCCGCCTAAAACAACGCCGAAGAGGAGCTGATAGAAAACTAATTTGAAGATATTGGTGAAGAAATAGGTTTCCAGCGAGACATCGGCAGTGATTTTTTCCGCCCAAGGGCCGGCGATTAAAACAATCGGGACGGCAATGACGATGGAGAGAAGAGCGGCGACAATGCCGTAGATTATACCCTCAACGATATAGGGGCCGCGAATGTAGGGATTAGAAGCGCCAACTAAGCGCATAATGCCGATTTCCTCGCGGTTGGAATACATAGCGAGCCAGATAGTATTGAAAGCGACTAAAATAGCGATGATGGAAAAAACAAAAGTTAGGGCGAGGCCGCTGCGGTTGGCGGTCTCAATAATGTTTGTCAGCCGCTCAATAACGATTTGATTTTGGGCAAAAGTAACTTTGGCAATAACGGAGTTGAAAGATTCATTTTCCAGATAAGAGGCAATGTTACTGTATTCGCTAGGGTCGTTGGCTTTGACGTTAAGCGAGGGTAAGAAAGGGTTGTCGGAAAGTTCGTCCAGGGCCTGGGCGGCGGCGTCATTCTGGTGTTTTTGTTTGAAGGTAGCTAAAGCGTCATCGCGAGAAACATAAACAATGCCCTTAACCTGCTCCAGTCCCTCTAGAGAACGTTTAATGCGAAGAATTTCATCTTCAGGGGCGGACAGTTTGAAATAGACACTGATATCAATTTTGTCCTTAATAGCGTCAAGAGTAGTAATAGTGATAAAGCGGAAAATAATAAGGCCTAAAAAGAAGGAAAGGGCGAGTAACATAACAGCGACGGTGGCGGCGGAAAGAGAACCGTTGCGAAGGAAGTTTTTGACGCCGTAACGAATGACGCGAACAAGGGTGGTGAGCATATTTTATTAAAACTACATTAAAGTGAATTTGCCGCGTTCTTCGTCGCGGACGACTTTGCCTTGGTCTAAGGTGATAACGCGTTTACCGAGCGCGTTGATAATTTCCTTGTCGTGGGTGGCAAGAATGACGGTGGTGCCAAGTTCATTAATTTTAATCAGCAGCTTGATGATTTCCCAAGTGTTAAAAGGGTCAAGATTTCCGGTCGGCTCGTCGGCGACCACCACTTCGGGGCGGTGAATCATGGCGCGGGCAATAGCGACACGCTGTTTTTCGCCGCCAGAGAGTTCATTAGGGAAGTTATACATTCTTTCGGAAAGGCCAACCATATCCAGCACTTGAGGCACATATTCATCTATTTCGCTTTGGGGAGAGCCGGCGACTTCCAAGGCAAAAGCGACATTTTCATAGGCATTTTTATGAGGCAGAAGACGGAAGTCCTGAAAAATAACGCCGATGTGGCGCCGCAGTTTTGGCATTTCGCTGGATTTTAATTTGTTAACCTCATAAGAGCCGACAACTATTCGCCCTTTGGTCGGTTTTTCCTCGCCGATGAGCATTTTGATGACGGTGGTTTTACCGGCGCCGGAGCGGCCGACCAGAGAGACAAATTCGTTAGGGTTAATTTTGAAAGTGACGCCATCTAAGGAAGGCGGCGTGGCGCGGCCGTTATTGTAGGTTTTAGTGACGTTTTGGAAGGCGATCATAAAAAATTAAAAAAACGAAAATAAAAAAAGGAACTTTGGTATTATACCAAAGAGAGGCAAGCAGCGCAAATAAAAAGCCGCGTGGAGGGCGGCTACAGGGTGGGCACGACTAGGAAGAAAGGAGAATGAGAAGATAGTTGATAGAAATTCCAGCCGTTGCCACAGCGGCATAAGCGAGGAGAAAGCTAGGTGGGCGGCTGGAATGAAGATTCTCTATATTGAGACTTCTAGCAAATCTCTCACTGGCCCACCAATAATAAATAAGATAAATCAGCGAAATCACTATTACAAAAAAACTACTTAAGTATTGAATCACGAAAAAACACCTCCTTTGTAATGATTATGATCAGATTGATGGATGAGGCCGCCATCATAATAATGGCGGCGGTGCTCAAAATAACATCGTGCCAACGTTCTGATGGCGTTAGCTTTTTTGCCGACCAGTCGCGTTTTTCTTTTTCCCAAAATAAAATCCGGCAAAAAGGAAGGAAGAGAAAGCGATAACCAGAGAATGAGGAAGATCAAACAAGATTTATTTTCCTTTCTATGGAGTGTTATAAAAGGCCTGGCGTTGTTATACACTATTTATCTGTTTTCAGCAACTCGGCGTCAATAAATTCATCTAAATCTCCTGCCAGGACATCGTCAACGCGGTTGGTTTCGGTATCGGTGCGATGGTCCTTGATTAGATGATAAGGGTGGATGACATAGGAGCGAATTTGACTCCCCCACTCCGGTTTGACTTTGATTTTGAGCGCGGAGAGTTCTTTAACCTGGTTGGCGGTCATTAGTTGAAAAAGTTTAGCTTTTAAGAGAGAGAGGGCGCGGGCGCGGTTTTGCGACTGGGAACGTTCCACTTGGGAGGCGACAGAGAGGCCGGTGGGAAGGTGGGTTATACGCACCGCCGTTTCCACTTTGTTGACGTTTTGGCCGCCGGGGCCGGAAGAGCGGAAAAGGTCAACCTTGAGATCGTCTTCGGGAATGGAGATGGAGTTCTCATCCATGGCGGGAAGTTCGGGCAGGATTTCCACTAAGGCGAAGGAGGTGTGGCGGAGTTTTTTGGGAGAGAAGGGAGAGATGCGGACAAGACGGTGGACACCGGATTCATTTTTCAGATAGCCGTAGGCGTAGTCGCCGCTGATTTCCACGGCGGCGTTTTTCAACGGCTGGCGGCCGGTTTTGGACTGGAAGTCGGACAAACTTTCATCAATAAGGCGGGTTTTCCAGCCGCGGCTGGCGGCATATTTGAGATACATTTGAAGAAGCATGCCGGTCCAGTCGGCGCGGCGCCCGCAGCCCGCCCCGGGGGTAATGTTAAGAAAGGCCGCAGGGGACATAATTTGCTTCCTCGACGACCATTTCTATCGCCCCGGAAGCGCCCAAGGGTCGGATATCCTGCCCGTTGCTTTCAACGAGCAGAATTCCGCCTCCCCACCACTTGCCACTTTGGGCATTCCTTTCGGC
>CAYIDJ010000008.1:0-33601 GCA_964362215.1 uncultured Candidatus Saccharibacteria bacterium | reverse complement strand
CCAGCTATTACCAGATTCGATTAGCTTTTCACTCCTTACCTCAGCTCATCCGAAGATTTTGAACGGTCAACCGGTGCGGACCTCCCCCTTCCTTTCGGAAGGGTTCATCCTGGCCAAGGCAAGCTCATCTGGCTTCGGGTCTTATTCATATCCTAGACCGCCGCAAGCGGCGGAACGCGCTTATCACACTCGCTTTCGCTATGCCTTCCTCCCGTAGGAGTTAAACAAAGGATATAAATAAACTCGTTGGCTCATTCTTCAATAGGCACGGTGTCATCCTTGCGGACTTCACCTGCTTGTAAGCATACGATTTCAGATTCTATTTCATCCCCCTCATCGGGGTACTTTTCACCTTTCCCTCACGGTACTTGTTCACTATCGATCACTAAGGATATTTAGCCTTGCGAGACAGTACTCGCGAATTCTCTCGAGGTTGTCTGCCCTCGAGGTACTCAAGACCTCCGACACCCCGAAGGGGCCGAAGTTCCGACTTAAAGCCGAAATATATACGAAAAGTGAACTCGTTTTCGCCTACGGGACTATCACCGTCTTGGGTGCGGCTTTCCAGCCGCTTTGGCTAACGAGTCCATTTATGACTTTTCTCTTATGCCATTCATCCGCCTATATCGATACTGGACGGATGAACGGCAAAGAATGTACATATCTTATAACCCCCACTAAAATTTTCTTGCGAAAACTTTATCGGGTTTGGGCTATTTCCCCTTTCACTCGCCGCTACTCAGGGAATCACAATTGTTTTCTTTTCCTCCGCTTAATGAGATGTTTCACTTCAGCGGGTAAGCTCTCCGACCGAGGCCGGAGTAATTGCGGTTTACGCAATTAGGTTTCCCCATTTGGATATTCCCGGATCACAGGTTGCTACGCACCTCCCCGAGACGTTTCGTCGCTACGCCACGTCCTTCATCGCTCCTTAGTGTCAAGGCATCCACCGTATGCCCTTAAAGTCGATCATCTCAACATTGAGAAGTTTCTGTTTGCTTGTGTTAGTTTACTATTAACTAACTATTAAATTGTAAACTGCAGTCATCGCGGTTAGAAACATTCACTTCTCCCCCCGCTAACGTCCGTTTAGACGCTGGCGGCAAGAGACGTGGGAAATTTTGGCAAAATCAAAGCCGCGGCGGGCCGCGGCTGACACAATCAAATGCGCCTACTTTTATCAGCCGCTTTGAATTTGAGTATTTATTATTTTAGTCATTAACGGGGTTAAGTATAGGGCGGCGGGGGTATGGGTGTCAATAGGGCAAGCGGGAACAATAAAGCTCCGCGGGTATAAACCCGCGGAGCTTTAAAATAACGGTTTATAGAGCTCTATAAACCCTACCCTTCTACTTTGTCCCGAAAGCGGCTAATAAGGTGAGACGCGTAGTCCTTGCCGCCAACACCGAAGGCAATACCGCCGGCTAAAGCGAGCATAGCAATAAAACCGGTGATGACAGTATTGATGATAGTTACCGCCACATTAAGCTGGGCCAGCGCGGCCAGCAAGCCGAAGATAACGATGGCGTACCAGGTCAGCGCGCCCAGGAATCTGGCGGCGTGCAGTTTGGCTGACAAGACGGAACCGCGTACTAGCCGCTCCAAGAAGTTGGCGATGATAACGGCGGCAAGCATAATGAGGACGGCAATAACGATATCCGGAATGTAAGACAAAACGTCCCTTAAGAATGCTGAAAGGGCGTAGAATTTCAGAATGTCAGTCGCGGCCAGCAAGAAGGCAATGACCAAAAACCAGAATATGACTCGGTCAAAGAAAATGGCCGTATTCAGGTTGATACCAGCCCGGTCAAAATATTTTTTAACACCGAGTTTGGTTAAAGCCGAGTCAATCTGCAAGACGCCGATTACTTTCCCGACCAAGGTGCCGAGCGCCGAGGCAACTATTAAACCGATGATAAAGACAATAATGGCGCCGACGAGCGCCGGAACGAACCCGATGACCTGAACCCAAAGATTTTGCAGGGACTGCGCCACCACCTCGCTCCAAGTTTGAACCAACATATAAACTTTAAATGAAATAAAATAGTTAGTAACGTACACTCGACCTTTGCCTGTTTTAGTTGTTACATTTTAATTATACCAAAAATAAAGCATAACAAGGGAAGAGATGTGGAAAACTATTGCTCGCCACACCAAAGAAACTTTGTTTAGGTATTGCTAAGGCGGCTCATAGCATACTCTCCCTACCGATTACATTGTCTATAGCAGTAAGAAGCCAAACTTCCTATTTTCTGGACACAGGTATTTTTTTGCTAAAAAATCCTTCTGACTCGCGCCAGTCGCGCTCCGTGCGGTCCAGAAAACAAGAAGTTTGACTTCTATGGTGTTTAATAAATAAGATATTGGTTTAATTAGTGTTTCTTGAGTATGCTATGAGCCGCCTGACTTGGTTGTTCTTTCTTTGGTGTGGGCTCGCGGGGGTTGGGGGGAAGAGGAGAGAGAAAATCAAAACAATTCGGTGGAGGATTTCCAGAGGTCTAAGCCGCTCAAGGTGCGAGTGGTGTCGGAGCGGCTTAAGGATTTAAGTTTTTTAATATCCCCTACCCAGCGATCGCCGTCCCAGTATTCAAGACCCTTGAAGGCGGTTTTGTAGAGAGCTTTTTCGCCATAGACGGTGCCGAGATAAAAATGGGTGTGGTTGTTAACTTGGGCGTGGCGGGCGCTGTCCAACATGAGCCACATACCGAGTGATTGCCAGATAAGGGAAAGGTCATAAAAAGAAAACCAGAAGTGGGTAAGATGGCGGTCGGAAACCTCAAAGACATAAGCGGCCGGAGCGTCATCTTTGAGATAGGAGACGATATGGGTGACAAGGCCGGAATCAAGGATGGAGAGCAGGCGGTCACGCGGCATAATAGCAGCGCCATGGCGGCCGTCAAAGTAACCGACACAGAAATTAATAAAGCCGTCGGTGATTTTGAATTTTGGAAAGGGGGTGGAGAGGCGCTCAAAGTGTCCGTCAAACTTGCGGGCAACGCGGCGGTTTTCGCTGGAAAGAGAAAAAGACGATAAGGGTACGCGGGCGCTGCGGGCCATATAAAAGGTGTCTTTAACACCGCGGCTGCCGGAATAAGGGAGGAAGCCGGAGGCGTAAACGGAAGAGAGGGATTCCCTTTTCGCTCGCCGGTAGTAGTTAGCGTAACCAAAGGAGTAGGTTTTATAGTTGTGAGCAAACTCGCTAGAGAATTTTGGCATATTTATACTATATATTAGACGCTTTAGAAATTGAAATGGGAAACAAAAAAGGGCGCTATCTTGGTGATAGGGATATCCATAGTGAAGTTGAACCCGCAATACTGGTACACCGAATTAGGAATCTTTTTTGACTCACTATCTAGTCCGACACAGACGAAATGGCCTTTGTCCCACTGCGCTTTTAGCAGTTGCATGAAGTTCCTGTCGCTCATCTTACTTTCTCCTTTTCTATTGAAAATGTACTGACGCAGCCCGAAAGACGAGATGACTAACTAGAGGTAAAATAAGGGAAAGAGGGCGGGAAGTCAAATTAAAACAAAAACGCCAACTCTACGCTGGTGTTTTTGTTGGTGGACCTGGGGAGAATCGCCCGCCTGAGACCTGCCGAAGGCAGGCAGGCGGGTCCGCCTAGGGCGGAAACTCCTACCTCAGCAATGTCCCGATAACTCTGGTGGGCCCATGTGGACCCGAGGGGAATTGAACCCCTACTTCAGCAATGCGAATGCTGCGTAATACCGTTTTACTACGGGCCCACCAGAGTTATCGAGGATCCTCGATTTCTTTTGAAATTTTGGAATGTTTTATTAAATTTTCAATAGCACTTCTTTTCTTTCAAGATTTGATTTGAATTTCCTTTTTTACCTCTTGCAAATTGTCATGTTTTTCATAATAGATTACATACCATGGGATGTATCTTTTCGTTGATGGTACTAATTTACTATTGTATAAAATAGTCTTTTATCTAAGTTAGCGCAACTACCAATATAGTAAGCGTTATTTTTCAAAGATTTTAAAATGTAAGTATAAAACATTTCAAAATTTCAGAAATCGGGACGAATGTCGCGTCATGCCACTAGACTACAGGCCCATTGGAAGTATTTAGTTCTGACGATAAAAAAGATACTACAAAAATGGCGTGGGTTCAATCGCGGTCGGAGTCGGGAGCAGAAGAATCGTTGAGAGGAAGAGGAGTTTGGTGAGAATGGCGGGAGCGGTAGGCGCGGTAAAATTCAATGGCGGCGGGAATGAAGGAAATTATAATAATGACGGCAACGACGAGAGAGAAGTTATTTTGAACGAAGGGAAGATTACCGAAGAAAAAGCCCCCGTAAAAGAAAACAAAAATCCAGGCGACGCCACCGATGACGTTGTAGAAAGTAAAGAGGCGGTAGGGCATGCGGCCAAGGCCAGCGACGAAAGGCGCGAAGGTGCGGATAATGGGAATAAAGCGGGAGAGGACGACAGTTTTGGCGCCATATTTTTCATAAAAGCGGTGCGTGCGTTCCAGATATTCACGGCGAAAGAGGCGGGAATTTTCATTCTTAAAAAGGCGCAGGCCGAGGAAGCGGCCGAGCCAGTAGTTGGTGGCGTCGCCTAAAACGGCGGCGGCGAGGAGAAGTAGAGCGAGCGGATGGGAAGAGAGAAAACCTTGAGCGGCTAAGGCACCGGCGGTGAAGAGGAGAGAATCACCGGGGAGGAAGGGGGTGATGACAAGGCCGGTTTCGGCGAAGATGGTTAAAAAAATAAGGCCGTATATCCAAAAGCCGTAAGCGCTGACGGCGGCGCTTAGGTGGACATCAAGGTTTATGAGAAAATCAATGAGTGGGGACATAGAGTAATGTTAACAGGATATTATAAATACGGAAAAGGGGGCGGGGAGATTTAATCTCCCCGCCCCCGCCGCTAGGAGGCCAAGGCGGCGTTAGCAACCTTCACCACAATGAGCAACGGCGCGAAGCATCCACTTACGGCGTGTCCACATAATAATCACCTCCTTTTTAATAAGGTTCTATTAAAAGTGTAGCAGACGTGTCAAGAGGGGGCTCGCCACACTAAGAAAGTTTCCCTGTTTTGTTGCTATAGGGCTTATCCCATCATATCCCTCGGGTACGAGTCGGCTCTCTCCAGCGGAGAGCCGCTCTCAATCTCTCCGGCCGGAAGAACCAAGCTCTGTTAGAAACTTCTGTTTCTAGCGGAGCAAGCCCGGCCGGCTCCGATAGCCCCTGCGGGACATGATGGGGTAAGCCTTGAGACGTTAAATTCCTTAAGTATGAGCTCGCTGGGGTTGTATAAAATTAAAAGCCCCCCACTTAATCGAAAGTGGGAGGCGGGGGGCGGGATGGATCGCCTCTGGAGGATTTTAATCTCCAGCTGAAGCATCCTATCCGCGCCGGCCCGGGTTGTTTCTCAATACTCCGCATCGTCATGCGGAGGACGATGGCTATTCCACCGTCTTTCGTCCGTTACAACCCGAGCGATGTTGTGGGCCGTTTCATATCAGGGCTTTCCCGAATCCCCTCAACTATGTGAGAGGTTGATGACTTAAACGGCTTAGCCGAACAGTCATTCACGATTGGGAATACCTAATAAAACTGGCCCAAAAAATTTTCTAAAAGGGAGGTGAGTGGGTTAGCGGCCAAACGATTTTCTTCTTAAGCGCTAACCGACTATAAGTCATCCATGACTCACAGGCGGTGGCCGCCTCACCAAGGAATACGCTGGACGCGTTCCATGCGTCCTTGGAGGTTGTTCACCCCTCCTAAGGTTGGCCATGCGGGGAGCAGTTACTCCCTCTGCTGTCCCGCAGGGCAAGTAAATCGCTTCATGTTTGGGCTCCTTTCTGCTGTGTTTTGGTCGCCGGGAACGGGAAAGTGTTTTGTTTAGAAAAAAAGCCGGGAAAAGCTACGTCCACGTCATAATTCCCTCCCTAAATGCCTTAGTTTGTCTAATGTTGACCCAGAATGGCCAAATTTATGTCCATTAGACAGTGAAGGCAGATTTAACTCAATTCTAAAGAACCGCGGAAAGTATAGCATAGTATTTATGCTATGTCAATAGGCTAAAAAAGTGGCTTAAATGCTAATTCTTCAGAGCCAAGGAGAGGGAGGCGGCGAAAAGGCCGAGATCACGGGCGGCGATGCCCTGATTGCCGAAAACAGCAATGATGATGGTGAGAAGATGAAGAGCGGCCAGGGCGGCGGCGAGGCGCGTCCAGAAATTGACGATGAGAAGAAGGCCGATAATCAGATCAAAGATAGCGGTGGCAAGCATAATGGAGGCGAGAGGAAAAGGAAGAATATCTACAATCCAGGGAGCAATGAGTGTTCCCCAGCCGACAGGACTTTGGAAGACGAGGTAGCCGATCCAGATAAAGGTCGCGCCTAAGCCGAGGCGAAGAATTGTGTAACTAATTGATTTCATATTAATAAATTATGTTATAGAGGGAAAAACCGCTCCGGCCGGAGGCCGGAGCGGAGAGGACAATTAGGAATTCATATCGGAATCATCGGAGGACATATCCGACGAACTGTCGCTTTTGTGGTGGGCTTCCTTGTCGCCGCAGTCGCAATTTTCCAACGGCTGGCCATGGCTGACACAGTCGTCGGTGTTGCAGGCGCCGGGCATGTCGGAGGCGCCGCCGCAAGAATTACAAACGTAGTGCTCGTTCATGATAATTAGTTTTGTTACTTATAATGATGGATTTATTTGTTTAGTAAGAACAAGTACCACTTAAAAATAACATGGGTGGTATAAATTCTAAACCCTAAACTCTAAATCCTAAATAAATTATAAATCAAAAATTCAAAATTATAAACAATAATATCTAAGCGTTTGGTTTATGAAGAGCGGCAAGGTTGGCGGCGACGGCGGGCCAGGAGACGACGTTCCACCAAGCGGAAATGTAGTCGGCGCGGCGGTTTTGATATTTAAGGTAGTAGGCATGCTCCCAGACGTCCAAACCCAGAATGGGAGTTTGGCCGGTGGAGAGGGGGCTGTCTTGATTGGAAGAAGAAGAAATGGAAAGAGCGCCGGAGGAGTCAGCTGAAAGCCAAGCCCAGCCGCTGCCGAAGAGGCCGGCGGCGGCAGCGGAAAACTTTTCTTGGAAAGAGGGGAAGTCGCCAAAAGAGGAAGCGATAGCGGAGGCAAGATCGCCTTCCGGCTCTCCCCCGCTGTCCGGCGCCATAATTTTCCAAAAGAGAGAGTGATTGAAGTGGCCGCCGCCATGATTGCGGACGGCAACGCGGACTTCCTCGGGAAGTTCGGACAGGGAGCGGAGAAGTTCTTTAATGGGTTTGGCCAAGAGGTCGGGGTGTTTTTCCAAGGCGGAGTTGAGTTTAGCCACATAGCCGGCGTGGTGCTGGCCGTGGTGGAGCTCCATGGTGCGCGCGTCTAGGTGCGGCTCCAGAGCGTCTAAAGAATAAGGAAGAGAGGGAAGAGTGAACATGATGTATTAAGTGGGGAAAAAGTTTAAATATGAATCAGTTAGGAATTAAGAGTTTTAATAATAACAAAGAACGGAAAGAGAGGAAAGAATTATCGGTGGATAAATGAAAAATGGATTATCCGGTCAAGCCGGATAATGACAGGGCGGAGTAAGGAGATGGATTATCCGGTCAAGCCGGATAATGATAATTCTATGGAGAGTCAACGTGGTAAAGGCGGACATCGGGAGTGTGGTAGACCTCGGTTAGGCCAGGAATAAGGCCAGCATCAAGATTGCGCGCTAAAGTGACGTTGCGCAAAGTGTTAACAACAAGGTAGCGGGCATTGAAGTCGCGGGCGAGAACGAGGGCGATGGGTTCGGCTTCTTCTTCCCGGCAGCGGATTTGGGCGCAGGTGACGGGGGCGCCGGTATAGGCGATAAAGTGCATCTGCCAGTAGCGTTCGGGAGAAAACATATAAGTGAAAATGGGATCCATGCCGCCGATATAGTAATTGTTCGGGTCCCAGAAAAAGAGATTAGGAAAGTCGTCCCAGTAGGGATTGAAGACAACTGTGCCGGGTGGGGTGTTGTCTTTTAGCCAGAGGGCGGCAGAACGCAGGTAGTCAGGGGAGCGCGAGTTTTTAATAAAAATTGGCACAACCCAAATACTTAAAATAAAAAGCAGAATAAAGCAGACGCCGCCAATAACGGGGAAAAGAGGTGTGTGAATACGGAGACGAGAGATAGGGTCAGAGAGAAGCAGGGTTAAAAGAGAGGCGGCGGCGAGTATAGTAAAACCGGAAACGAAGTCGGCGGAGCGGCGGGCGGCAAAAATAGCGAGGAGAGTGAAGATGACAGCCAGTAAAGTTGAGGATAAAAATACGGCGCGCAAGTAAGGCGGAGAAAGTAAAGGCAACCGGTGGCGCCAGAGAAAATAGAAGACGGACGCGGACAGCGCCGCAATCAGAATGGCTAGAGGCAAGTATTGGATAAAGGCATCGGAAGGAAGGAGGGTATTTAACTCGCGGCCGAATTTAAGAGGTATTCCCTGCCGCTTGATTAAGAAAAGGTCAACAATTTGAACGTAAGCAAGTTTAGCGGCGGCGAGCGGATGGGGACGGAGAAGCCAACCAAGAACAGCGCCGAGGAGAGCGGCGGCGGAAGAGAGTGGCCAAAGAAAGCGGCGTTCGGAAAACAGAACGACGGCGGCGAGAACAAGCGAGATTAAAAGCGGCACCCAGGCAAGGGAAAGGTGTAACCAGGCGATAAGAGCGGAAACAAAGAAAAGCGGCCAAAAGCGACCGCGAACGGAAAGCCCCAGAAAAAGGAAGGAGAGGAAAAGAGAGAGGACGTGGGGGCGAGCCATAAAAAGACGAAAGAAGAAATCGCCGGAAGAAAAAACTAAAATCACCGTCCAAAAAAGAGGATAACGGATAGAGAGACGGCGAAGAAGCCAGTAGAAACTGCTGACGGCAGCGGCGGAAAAAAATATGGTGGCGAGACGGACGCCGGTTAAAGAGTCAAAAAAAGTGAAGGGAATAAGAAGAAGATGAAAGCCGTACCAGAGGTCTCCCGGCCAGACGGAGAGAAGCGAGGCGCTGGTCCAGAGGAAGTCGGAGTTAGTAAGTCCGGAGGTGCGATAGAGGAAGGCGTGGCGAAAATGATAAAGAGCATCAAAATCAAAAATCTTTTGAACATAAAAAACAAAAGTGGCGGCGAGGGCGAGACAGATGAGAAAAAAGATTGGAGTGGGTAAGCGGAGAAATTTTTTCACAGTGTAAGATATAAAAAATTGTAACACAAAACTCCCCGGAAACGGGGAGTTTTGATAAAGAGAAAAATTATTCTTCCGAGGTAACGCGGAAGACAGCCATAATGGGACTGCCGGAGGTGTTAGTCAGCGCTTCGTCATCTTGATAGTTAAATAAGTGGTCCTCGCCTTCATCACGGCGGACAACAGCATAGTACTTGGCGCTGGCGGCGGTGAAACGCAGAAGGTCAATGGATTGAGCAGTGTGCGTGCCGGCCGGAAGCCATAGAGCTCCCAACACATTGCCGCGCTCGCCGTCGCGGTCTTCTTCAACGGCAATCCAGCTGGGTTCGTCTAAAGTGACAGAATCAATTATAACAACGCCGGCGGCGGGCTGGTCGCTGACCTTAATAGAAGAAGGGGACGACTGATTGCTGTTCTCGTTGGTAGAGTTAGCGGGAGAGGCGGATTCGTTGTTGTTCGCAGAAGGAGACGGCGCGGCGGCCTCGCGGTTACCTAAAAACCAGAAAGCGCCGAAGATGATAAGAATAATGATAATGACATAAATAACCAAGCGCCGTCCGCCGCGGCCGGAGGAAGAGACGGGTTCTTCCCAGTTGCCGTTGTCGGGATGGCTGTTAAAGTCATCCGAGTTTGAGTCAGAAGAGGAGTTGTTTTCCATAAACGGGGGCTCATTAGAGGAGGACGCCTCGGGCTCAAAGTCGGATTGATATTTGTTTTCTTCCATAATCAATGAGTGGCAAAATAATTATAAATATGGGCGGCTCCCGATGGATTTAAGGGGTAGCCGAACTTGCCCCTATTATAAGCGATGGGGGCGAGTTTGGCAAATGGGGCTCGCTATACCAAATGAAATTCTGGCGACAAATAAACTAGTTGGTTCAGACACCGGTATTTTGCTTAGTGAGACACGTGTATTTTTTTGCTAAAAAATCACTCTGACTCGCACCGTCGTGCTCCGCGCGGTCTCACTAAGCAAAATACCGGCGTCTTTGGTTTTTATATATTCGCGCTTAATTTATCTGGTATAAACTCACTAGGGTTAACGGAGAGAGTCCGAGGCGGGTTCGGATGCGTGCTTAAGTATGCTATGAGCCGCATAGTGTATATTTTTTCTTTGGTATGGGCTCGCGAGGGTTAATAGAGAGAGTCCGAGGCGGTCTCGGAAGGAAGCTTTTTCTTCAGGAATGATCTTAAGGAAGGTTTTAGCGTGGGCTCGCAGAAGTTAGTAAGAAATAGGGAAAAAACTAACGGAGGCGGAGGCCGAGGCGTTCTATTTTTTTAAGCCAGCGGCGGCGGTAATTTTTAGTGGAGACAACCATCCAACTGATGCGGGTGACGCGCACGGGGCGGACGCCGGAGAAGCGGAGGACGGAACGTTTCATAATGTTTTCACCCGGAGAACGGAAGATGAAACGGTAAATTAGAGAGGGGGTATCCATAGTGATGATAAGGCGGGCGGAGCGGCCGCGAAGGAGACGCTGGTGGAGATAGGGGCGGGTGAATTTGAAAGCAAAGCCGGGGAGCCACAGACGATCCAAGAGGCCTTTTAAGAGGGCGGGCATACTTCCCCACCAGGTGGGATAAACCCAGATAAGATGGTCGGCCCACTTTATATAATTTTGAACTTTAAGAAGATCGGGTTCGAGCGGCTGAATTTCGCGATAGCCATGATGAAGAATGGGGTCAAAGGAGAGTTCACCGAGTTTGAGAAAGCGGACGGTGGCGTGAGCAGCGCGGGCGCCGCGGACGTAAGCGCGCGCCAAGGCGGCGTTGAAACTTTGGGAGTCAGGGTGGCCTAAAATAACTAAAATTTTTTTCACTGGTTGTAATTATAACATGGGAAAAAGATGATTTTACTAATATCTTAGTATAGTATCGCCAGCCAGAAGCCATACTCTCGGAGCACGACGTCAGCGCTCTCCAGCGGAGCGCTGCGTCTCGCTCTCGGCCGAAAAACCAAGCGTTCAAATTAAGAAAAAGAAGAAAAATAATTTGAACGCTTGGACCAGAGCTTTTTCGGCTTCCGAGAGTCTCCCGCGAGCATGGCTTCCGGCTGGCTGGTAAATTTATACGTGATTGTAAATGTACTAGTGAGATATATGTTTTATACCAACCAGTTTGGGGAGGGGTTGGATATAAGGAAGGTTACCTTCGGTAATTTTTATTTTTAGATATTAATTTGGGCAGCGGTCCATTTGAAAACGGAGAAAGCGGGGGTGGCGGAGGGAGAAGAGATAACGAGAGGAGAGAGACCGGCCAAGGAGAGGCGAGAGGCGAAAGAAACGCCGGTTTCGGTGGGAAGATTTTTAAGGGGAATGTCGGGGGACGGCAAAATAAAGTAGAAGTTAGTGAAGCCGGAGCGGCGGAAGTAGTCGGGGCCGTTTTCGGAAGTGGCGGCTAAAAAGTCCTCAATTTTGATGGTGGGCCAGCCGTGGTAAATCTGGCGGCGGTCTAAAATCCAAAGCTGGGAGACATTCCACAAACTGTCGTCGTAGATGATGAGGGCGGCGTAGGGAGAAAAACTGGCGGCGCGGGCGGCAGCGAGGGAGTCATCCTGGCGGTTAGAAATAAATTGGTAGCGGGAATCAAAAACACGGGCGGGGAAGCGGTTGGCAAGTTCGGCGGTTAGATACGAATCAAGTTGGTTGTATCCCCAGCGACTGGTTTCGGCGACGACTAGCGGGGCGTAAGTAAGGCGTGATTGACCGAACGGACGCGGCGGAAAGAGTGTGTTAGCGGTGAAGGCAAGTTCGGCGGCAAGAATCAGAAAGATGGCGGTTGAAAAATAAAATAAGCGAGTGAGCGAGGGCGCGCGGAGAATTATGAAGTCAAAAAAAGCGGCGGCAGGGAGAATCAGAAAAGGAGTCAGCATAGTGAGAAAACGGACGGTGGGGCCGATGAAAAGATAAAGGAGAATAAGCGAGGCAAGAGAGATGTAAATAAGAGCGTGCCGGCGGCGAAGAGTGAATAAGCTGGCGGCGGCAAGCAGGAGAAGAAGAGGCGAATTGCTGCCAATAAGAGTTGGTAAAAAGGCGGAGAGGCGGTTGGAAAGCGTGCCGATTTCTTCTTTGCCGGGAGCGGATGCCCAAACCTCCGGGCGCTGGCCGAGAATGTATGAGATTTGAAAATCAAAGTGGCCGACTGATTGGTAGAGTTTTAGGTTATAGAAAATAACCGGCGAGAACAGGAGAACGGCCAGAAGCAGGCCGCCCCAGAGATGGCGGTTTTTGAAAGCGGGGCAATTAGACGAGAGGAGATAAAATAGACCAATGATGGCGGCGATAGCGGCGGTATATTTAGAAAGAAGTCCAAGGCCTAAAGCGGCGCCAGCGGCGTAGAAAAAACGCGGGTTATCGGGAGAGGCACATTGGATAAAAAAGAGAGTAAAAAGGATAAAGAAGATAACGATGGATTCTTGGAGGCCGGTACGGGAGATAAAAACTTGGTTGATGGTTACGGCTAGAAGAGCGGCGGCAAAAAGCGGCGCGGCGCGAGAGGTAAAAAGACGGCGAGAAAGGAGGTAGATGAGGTAGACGGAGGCCACGCCGAAGAGAACCGAGGGGAGGCGGAAGGCAAAATTGTTTTCGCCGAAGAGCCGCAGGAAAAAGTGCTGAATTAAAAAGACGAGGGGCGGGTGGTCGTGGAAGGAAAGGTTGGTCCAGACAGGAATGTCGGGGTCAAACCATTCCAGAGGGGTAGTCTGGAGAGCGGCGGTGTCAAAATCCATCGGACCGATGGCGCGGAAAGAATAAAGGACTTCGTCGCCAAGGGGGTCGGCGGTGGAGAGAGCAAAAAGGCGCAAGGTGGCGGCGAGAATAATGATGAGGGTAAGGACGAGGGCGGTTTTTTTCATGACTAGAGAGAACGGGCGCGGAAGCGCAGAGCGGCGACTTTCCAAAAACTTTCTAAGATAATGCTGAAATTGAGTTTAGAACTTCCCTGCCGGCGTTCGGTAAAGGTGATGGGAACTTCGCGGATAGAAAAGCCGCGCTGATGAGCGAAAAAGACCGTTTCAATCTGGAAGTTGTAACCGACAGAACTTACGGAGTTCCAAGGAAGTTTGGCTAAAACTTGCCAATGGTAGCACTTGAAGCCGCTGGTTAAGTCGCGGTAAGGCAGGCGGAGGACGCGGCGGGCGTAAAAGTTGCCGGCGCGGGAGAGGAAGCGGCGGCGGAAATCCCAATTGGCTATCCGTCCGCCGTGAACGTAGCGGGAACCAATAACAAGGTCGGCGGCGGAAGCCGCACTGATGAGGGCTGGCACAGCGGCGGGGTCATGAGAGAGGTCGGCGTCCATCTGGATAATAAGGTCAGGGTGAGCGCCGAGCTCGCCGCGAGTAAGGCGAGAAAATGTTTCGGCATAGGCGGTTCCCAATCCCCTCTTTCGCGGGCGGTGGATTACAGTGAGTGGCAGAGAGGCAGCAAGTTTGTCGGCAAGATGACCGGTGCCGTCGGGAGAGTTGTCATCAATTACCACAAAACGAAGATTGAGCGAGGATAGAGCGGCGAGGCGTGAGAGAAGTGCGGGGAGATTGGCGGCTTCATTGTAGGTAGGAATAACAATTAGAACGGAAGGGGTAGCCATTACAATAATGGTAGCGAAGTTGTTGCCTGTTGGCTATTTTTCCGATATGCTCAAGGGGATTAGCGGGCTTGTAGCCCGTTAGGAATAAATCGGGCTGTAGTATACCGGTAGTACATGCGCTTCGGGTGCGTAAAGACCGGGTTCGATTCCCGGCAGCCCGACAGATAGAGGAAGTAAATGCAACTATCCTATCTCACAATTGTAAAATAGGATAGTTAGGATAGTTAATTTTTTACTCGTTTAGTTTTGTGATAAATAAAAAAAGGAGCGCCACTGGTTCGGGAGTGGCGCCATCAGGATAGATGAAGTAACTAAAATTAAGTGTAACGGATGATAAGATATTGGTCAATAGATTGTTTATTTTATTGGCCGGTGGAGCCGAAGCCGCCGCGGGAGAGTTTTTCCATTTTATCAACTTCTTCCCATTCTACGTCTTCGCGTTTTTTGACAAGTCCTTGGGCGATGCGCTCGCCGCGGGCGACAGTAACGGGAGCGTTGGTGAAGTTGTAGTAAGCGGCGCGGAATTCATCTTCTTCGCCACAGAAGTCGGGGTCAACAACGCCGACGCCGTTGGCAAGTATCAGCCCTTTTTTGTGAGTGCCGCTGCGGGCAAAGACGTGCAGGACGTAGCCGGGCGGGGTGGCGATGATGACGTTTAGAGGAATGTAGCCGACGGCGCGGGGAGGAATAATAGTTTCCAAGCGGGCGGAAAAGTCAAAGGCGGCGGCACCGGCGGTTTGGTGGGCGGGTAGAGGCAGGGTTTTGTCCAGCCGTTTGATGCGGATTTTCATAAGTAGGGTTATTGTAACAAAAAAGAAGGCCGCGAGCGAGCGCGGCCTAGACAAGAAAGGAGGTTGAATAGGGAGTTAGTCAAAAGGGCGGGTGATGCGAACGGCGCCATTGGGAGAACGGCGGATGACGAAATCGGGTTGAGAGTTATTCACGTCGGGATAAACCGGAAGAAGAATAACTTTTGAGAAATCGCGGGGGGTGATTGGCGGCACAAGCAGAGCGGGGCGACCACCGTCTTCGATGAGAATTCTTCGGGGGTGAATTACCCTTGGGTGGCTTAGTAACGGCAGAGAGACGGATCGGTTCATGACTTTTCTCCTTTAATAAAGATGGGTTGGTTCTTTTATAAGATAAACAGAAAAAGGGTTTTAGGGCAAGAGGGAAATATATATAGATTCCTGCTTCCCTCTACAGCAGAACCCCTTCGGGAATGACACCTCACTTGATCCCCGCTTTCGCGGGGATGACACCTCACTTGTGTACAAGTGAGGTGTCATTTTACATAATGGCGGGTTTTGATGTCCTCGTCCGCGGCTTCTTCAAAGGCGGCTTGTTTTTTCTTTGATTCGGCCATAAGAGTGGACAACTCTTGGTCACTAAGTTTGTTCAGTTCTTTGGCGCGTTTAGAGAGAGTGGTCTTGGTGTTGTGTTTAGGATTGTTTATTACTTCTTCCAGAAGGGCGTTCAAAATCATACCGACGCGGGGGCTGGGGGTGATTTTAAGCAGAGACATAAGGTCGGTGCCGTTTAGTTTAAGCATTTTCGGAGAGATGGGGTCGCGGCGGACGCGGTCAATCATGTAGAGGAGGTGGCGGAGCTTGTAGGGCACGGCTTTGGGAACACCGGAGCCGATGCGGTCGGCTTCGCGCAGGTGGATCAGGGGGTCAATATATTCCAAGCCGACACGGGCGAGCAGACGGCGGACACCGGCGGGAGAGACCTCACCGACAGCATAGTTGAACATGTGGTAGCGGACGAGGTGGATAATGTCATCGGCAAGTTCGCGCGGGAAGTGAAGGCGTTCCAGTATTTTTTGGGTGATTCTGGCGCCGACAATTTCGTGGGAATAAAAAGTGGCGTCCTCCCCTATTCCCCGTTTAGTGCGGGGCTTGCCGATGTCGTGGAAGAGGGCGGCGAGGCGAATGGCGAGCGAGTAATTTTTGGAAGCAGTATAGTCCAAAGAGCGGATACTGTGTTCAAAGACGTCATAGATGTGGTGCTTGTTTTGTTTACAGCCGATGGCTTCCGTAAGTTCAGGGATGACGTGACGCAAGAGGCCGGTACTTTCCAAAATACGAATACCAAGGGCGGCGCGGGGAGAGGCAATGATTTTTATAAGCTCGTCGCGGACACGTTCGGAGGCGATTTTTTTAAGAAGGAGGGCGTTGGTGTGAAGGGCGGACAAGGTGGCCGGCTCAATGGTAAACTCAAGTTCGGTGGAGAGGCGGATGGCGCGGAGAAGGCGGAGAGCGTCTTCACGGAAGCGTTTGGCGGGGTCGCCGACAGCGCGGATAGTTTTGAGTTTAATATCTTTTTGGCCGCCGTAAGGATCCACTAAATCGCGGGTAACGAATTTGGCGTCTTGGATTTTGAGAGCCATAGCATTGACGGTGAAGTCGCGGCGGGAGAGGTCTTCTTCAATAGTGGCGGCGAATTTAATCTCATCAGGGTGGCGGGCGTCGGAATAACGGCCCTCCAAACGATAAGTGGTTATTTCTATGATTTTAAGGCGTTCGTCTTTGGAGTCGGTTTTAACGGCAACGGTGCCGAAGGTGTTTTCATAAACGGATTCGGGAAAAAGGCGCTGGATTTCTTCCGGGCGGGCGGAGGTGGCGATGTCCCAGTCCTGGGGCGGATGGGGTCGTCCTTCGACTTCGCTCAGGATTAAATCACGAACGCAACCACCAACAAGATAGGCCTCGAAGCCAGCTTTTTGCAGAGCTTTACCGATGGTGATGATTTCTTTGGGGACTGACATTATTAACATTATAAATGACGAATTACAAAATGACGAATTACGAATTTCAAATATCGGATGGATTCCTGATCCTCCACTCCAGTACCGCCTTCGGGACCCCGACGCGGGTACTCCGACGCTTTCAGTCGGAGTTCCGGTTGGGGTAAAATAACAAGAGAGGAGGAGTAGAAGTACGCATAGAGAAATACTTAAAAAAATCCCCGCTGGAGCCTGATTAGGTTCCAGCGGGGGGTAAGGGGGGCGGAAGGTTAGGAGGCGGCGGCGGTTTTTTCGGAGGTGGGCAGTGTCACCAGATTGCCCAGCGGCTCGCCGCGGGTGGAGTCATGCCATTCGTTGGGTAGAATCCAACCGATTTTTTCCAGGTGGGCGCGGAGACACCAAGGAACTGATGCTTCCCCTTTGGGACTTAACCTCCACCTATTTTTTACTCGGAGGAAAGTTCTCTCCGCCTTTCCAAGGGTAGTGATGATTTCAATATACTCCGCCTCCTTGCGGAGCACTACCGCACCGGATGGAAGGTCCTCCCCCGCCAAGTCGGTGAAAATCGCCGTCGTTTCCCCATCCACCTCATTCATCTTTTTGGCGATGAGGCGTTTAATCCTATTCGCTTGCTCCCGCGCCTTTTGCAGGCGCTCGGCGGCGAGGCGGAGTTCCTCCACCTCCTGCCGACGGAAGACGATGACGGAGGGGTGGTCGGCGATTTTGTTGAGCCGGCGCCGTCCCTCCTGAATGGAGGGGTGGGAAAGGGGGAGGCCGGCTTTTTTGGCCTTGTCGATGGCCGTCCGGATTTGCTCCGCTTCGGCCAGGAGGGCCTTTGCTTCCTCGGCGGTTTTTACCGCCATCTCAATGCTTTCCACGATGTTGGTGGTATTATTGGTCATGGTCATTCTCCTTCCTCGGGTTTACCGAGATGATGTGATATTAAAAATACTGTGGCATATTATAGCGCTGTATTTGGTTTTTGTCAATAGGACGATAAATTTGGGAATAAAAACGCGTTAAATAAAGGAAAAAATGGAAGGGCAAGTTGCGTGGAGAGTGGATTTAAGGTTAAATGAGGAAAACCACGTCCCCGTGGTGAAATGGATATCACGACAGGCTTCGAACCTGTTGTTGGGGGTTCGAATCCCTCCGGGGACACCAGTCACCGAGTACAGCCATTTATGGCTGTGTGGGAGGGATTTGAACGCCGGAGCATGTGCGCGCCAGCAGGCGCGCACAGCGAGGCGGTGCCCAGTCCCGATGTAGTCATCGAGGATTCACAATTCCGTAGACGGAATCGGAACCCGAAGTTCGCCGACGGGCGGACGAGAGGTGAGGGAGAATCCCTCCGGGGACACCAGTCACCGAGCACAGCCATTTATGGCTGTGCGGGAGGGATGAGAAGCTCGCAGTGATATGCGAGCAGCGGCGAGCACCACGAGAGGCGGGTTGCAAGCTGACCGAGTGACGGCGAGGGAGGACTTGTAATCGAATCCCTAATTTAGAATCAAAAAAAGACGCTTGTATGGGCGTCTGACAGAGAAAGGAAGAAAACGGTTAGTACTTTTTAAATGGGTTGCTGTAGGGAGGAAGGGTGCGCATTGGCGGCTGTTCTTTCATCATTACCCTGCAATCGGGGCAGGTTGGGACGTCGACGATTAGACTTGCAACATCATTTTCATCCCTGAAACCATATACTTCATGTCCGCATTTATCGCACACCCAGAAACAATTCGGGGTAGGAAACATAAGATTGTTCTCCTTTCGGGTAGGTTTTGATTGAAGCTACTGAAAGTTTATATCTTGGATTATTAAAGTCAAATAAAAACCCCAGAGGTATGGGGTTATGTTAGAGCAAGAGGCGGATTAGGATGAATCGCGAGGGCGATTACCTTTCTAGGGTTCGATTCTCCTTATCAACCGCCGAAATTTATAAGTGAGTTCGGGAGATGGCGGCGCCTCTTGCTCGTGATTCACTTCCGAACTCCAAAAGCTAAGGTTAGAATAACTCCGGATTTTATGGATGTCAACAATAAAGTAAAGGGGGAGTGGGGAATGACAAAGGGGAAGTGAATGAAACGCGAGTTATTGCGAAAGTAGATTAGGCAGAGATTGAATAACTATATTAAAGAGAGAGGCGCCTTGCTCGCCGATGCGGGCGTTAGATGAGGGGGGCGGCGGGGAGGAAGGCGCGGGAGCGCTGCCGCCGGATCCGCCAGTTGGCGGAGGAGGCGAGAAACTGCCACCGCCGGAAGGCGGAGGTGAGAAGCTGCCGCCGCCAGAAGAGGGCGGAGGAGAAAAACTACCGCTGCCGGAAGGAGGCGGAGAAAAAGAGCCCTGACTCTCAAAACGGTTTTCGGTTCCAGAAGGAAATTGTTTTACCTCTCCCCCGCCGGAAGACGGAGAGAAAGAAGAATTAGGAGAGAATTGATTTGGTTGTTGGTTTATCATTTGGTCGCCTTGAGGCATTGTTCCTTTAGGAGACATAAAGTTGCCGGAGGGTTGGGAAGAATTATTAAATTGTCCCTGAAATTGGGTAGATGGCTGCTTGAAGTTTTGGTTTTGAAAATTATTAGAGTCGGAGGAACTGCCTTCGGGACGCTTTAGGTTTTGGAAAGGTTTATTTTCCATCATCTTTTCGGAGTTAAAGTTTTCAACTTTGCCGCTTTCCATTTGCTTTTGGAGCTCGGGAGAGAATTTTTCCATTTGTATCTGCTTTTGCTTGTTAAACTCCTCGCCGGATTTTTGTTTAATTATCTGCTCAATATCGCCTTGAGAGGGAGGTTGCTGGAACTGTCCTTCTATGCCTTTTTGAAAGGAGGGCTGTTGGAACTGCTGTCCTTCTCCGAGGGGCGGTTTTTGGAAGCCCGGAGGGAACTGTCCCTGTTCCCCTTGTTTAAACTCCCCTTCTTGCGGTTGAAAACCGCCTTCCATCATTTTTTGTTTATCCATCATCTCTCCTGATGACCGCTCAAAACAGTCGCGGATGATGTTGCCGGTATCCTGGTTGGGGAGGAAGTTGCCGGATTTTATCTTATCCAGTTTTTCCGGAGCAAATTGGCCGGCAAAACATTTTTGAACTGCCGGTGGAGCGTTGTTGATAGCTTCCTTTAAATTATTGACTCCGGCTTGCGCTTCGGGAGGAAGCTGTCCCTGTTCCTTAGCAAAAGAGAAACAGGCCTCCTGATTGGCAGGATTACCGCAGAAAGATTCACATTCCTCGCGGGAGCGGCAGCCGCCGGGACCGGCAGGGATATTGTTTTCCATACAGACGCGGATTTTTTCACCGACATCGCGCGAACCGATAAATTCACCGGTTTGGATTTTACTTAAAACACTTTCGCCAACGGCATCTTTAATACAGGAAGTAACGGCGGGAGGAGCTTTAGTCAGGACCTCGCGAAGGTTGTTTTTGCCTTCTTCCATCCGGCGCAGGTCTTCTTCCGGAATCAGGCCGTTTTGTTTGCCGAATTCAAAACAAGTTTGCTCATTCTCTGGTTTACCGCAAAAGGCATCACATTCATTACGGCCGCGGCAGCCGCCGGGGCCCTTGCCGCCCGTTTTTTTAATCATAGCCGCTTCTTTCTCACTGATAAAACCGGCTTTCTGGGCAAAGTCGGCGCATTCGGAGGCGTGAGAATCGTCGCCACAGTAGGCGTCGCATTGTTCTTTGGATTTACACTGACCGGGGGTCTGACCGCTTTTCATAAGGGGAATAACTTTTTTGGCTTGGGCCAGTTCTTCCCCGCTTATAAAACCGGCTTTTTCGGCGAAGGCAATACACTCTTCCATATTGTTGGGGTTGGAGCAGTAGGAGTCGCATTCTTTTTTACTTTTACACTGGCCAGGGGGAGTGGCGCCACTTTTAATAGCTTTTTGGACTTTCTTGGCCTCGTCCAGTTCTTTGGGATTCATCAGTCTGTTTTGTTCGGCGAAGGAGACACATTCGTCAATATGAGAGGTGTCGGAACAGTAGGCGTCGCAGGATGATTGGCCGGTACAGCCGCCGGGGCCGGTTTTAACGGCGGCAAATTTTTTGGCGCGGGCGGCTTCGTCTTTGGACATCAAGCCGTGCGACTCGGCGAAAGTGACACAGGCGGAGAGGTTGTCCGGCTGGTCGCAGTAGGTTTTACATTCCGATTGGCTGCCGCAGTTGCCAAGTTCGGCGACGGGAAAAGAGATTTTCGGTTCAAAGGGGTTGTTGGATTGGGCGAAGACGGAAGCCGCGAAAATGATGAGAGCGGCGGCAACAAGCGCGGGGATGATGATATAGAAATGGTTAAGTTTAGCAGCCATAAAATAAAAAGGATTAATTATTAAAATGGATTTTGATAGGCGTTCTTGAAAGGGTTGGTGGCATCGGTAGGGTTTAAGTCAGGCACGTTTTCGGTGGTATTGGCGGGGGCGACGTTTTCCGAGATATTGACGTCCGTGGCAGAGAGGTCAGGAAGGTCGGCGGCGGTGACGGCGCCGGTGTTTTCGGTGGGGGCGGCGGGGCGGCGAAGAGCATACCAGTAATAGACGCCGATGATAATGACGGCGATAATGACAATAACGCCGATGAGCTTGGCGGCAGAGCCGGTTTCTCCCGACGCGGGAGAAGGTGAATTAAAATTAGGCATAAGTTTTAAAAAATTAAATAACCTTTATTTTATTATACCTTAAAAAAGATGGAAAAGGGTAAGTTATCCACTATGGTCGGAGAATAGAGGTGGAGTTGAAAAATAAGGAACATAACTTTACAATCAGTTTTGAGGTTTCCCCCTATAACTCAATTTGGCTCCGCATAATAATCGCCCCGTTAGCTCAGTTGGTAGAGCAGTCGCCTCTTAAGCGAACGGTCGTAGGTTCAAATCCTACACGGGGCACAACACAAAAAAACCGCCCACGGTGGTTTGGGAGTGGATTTGATTTGGGAGAGAGGTTGGTGTAAGTTGGAGGTTAGAAAGTTAGGCGGGAATTGAAAACTGAATAAAAAGAAAGGGAAAGGCCATGATAAGAGAAAGATTACTGCAATGCCGGACGGCGGAAGAGGTGGTGGAATTTTTTGAAGGGCACAAGGAAAAAAAGTTTATTCAAGCGATAGATATACTAAAGCCAAATGAAGTGGCTCATGTTTTGACAAAGATGGGGGCACTTTGGATGGATTATTTTGGACCAGTAAAAGAGCGGCCGCATGCTTGTCTAACGTCAGGGAAGCATTCTGACGGATTTGTTAATTTAGGAGATATGCTGAAAAAATTCCCAGCAATAAGATGGGGATTGGCGCAGAACTTGGCATGGATGGCGCAGGTGTGTGTGCATCCGAATTTAGAAGGGGTGTGGGTGACGGGAGCGGACACATCGTCAACGGCGCTGGCGGGTGACGTGGCAAAAATTTTGGAAGGAAAACAGATGATAATGATAAAAACCACGATGGCCGGCGGGGAGAAAATGCAGGGAGTTGATTTGGCGAGCGGCGCGGATTATGACGGGGTATCACCGATACTGCACATTGAGGAATTGATAACCACATCGTCATCGGCGCTTCAGGTCAGAGAGGGAATCAGGAATAGTTTTCCTAAAGCGACATTTCTTAAAACTGTGTTGGTGATTGTGGATCGCTCGGATCCGGATCACCCGGTGGAACTAATTGAAGATTCAACGATTGCGCCGCTATTACGGATTGGTATGAGAAACTATGAGCCGGGTGAGTGTCCGTACTGCCGGGCGGGGTCGGAGGCGATTGCGCCGAAAGAGGGAGATAACTGGAGGCGGCTGATGAGCGACGAATGACGAATTAAGAATTGCGAATTACGCAAGCCCGTTTGGAAAAACGGGCCTTTTTATAAACTGGATTCCCGCCTCCGCGGGACCCCGACGCTAAGAAGGTCGGAATAAAATGACCCCGTAGAGAATTATGGGAATAATTCCACGGGGCAGGCAGGGGGAAAGGATAGATTCCCGACTAGTCATCGGGAATGACGGGTTTACGAGCAGCCGCCGGAGGAGGTGCCGCAAGAAAGGCAGGTCTGGCAGGTGCCGGTGCGAATCATCATCCCGCCGCATTTTTTGCAGACAGTGCCGGCGGAGACGAAGACGGCGGAACTGTTGGGAGTAGAAGTGGGGTGGGAAGCGGAAGAAATCGGAGCATCAATTGGAGAAGCGGCAGGGGCGGGATTTGTGTCGTGGGCGCTGTTGTTTAAGAGAGGCGCCATACCGAAGTCGCTTAAATCGGAAGAAGACAGAAAACGGAGCGCGAGATAGCGGAAGATGTAATCAATGATGCTGGTAGCAATGCGGATTTGAGGGTTTTCGGTGAAGCCAGCCGGTTCAAAGCGGCTGTGAATGAATTTTTCGGCGAGATTTTTAAGAGGCACGCCGTACTGAAGAGAGATGGAAATAGTAACAGCAAAGGCGTCCAGCAGTCCGGAGAGAGTACTTCCCTGCTTGGCCATGCGGATAAAGATTTCCGCGGGAGCGCCGTCTTCATACATACTGTAGGTGAGATAGCCCTCGTGGCCGGCGATGGATAACTTGTGAGTTTCGGAGGGACGAGTGGTGGGGAGGCGGCGGCGGAAGGGGGCGGGGGGAGCGCCGACAGAGGCAGGCGCGGCAGATTCAGAACCGGCGTCTTTCTTTTCACCGGAGACATTAAGAGGCTGGGTGGATTTAGAACCGTCGCGATAAACAGCGAAGGCCTTAATGCCAAGATGCCAAGCCATAGTGTAGGCGTTTAAGATGTCTTCCACGGTAGCGTCATGCGACATATTAAAAGTTTTAGAGATGGCGCCGGAAACGAAGGGTTGGACAGCGCCGACCATGCGGACGTGTCCCTGCCAAGAGATGGAACGGGAGCCGTTGGCGGGAGCGACAGCACAGTCAAAAATGGAGAGATGTTCTTCCTTAAGGTAAGGCGCGCCTTCAATGGTGTTTTTGTCCGTGACCCAGGCGACGATGGCTTCTGTTTCCTGACTGCTATAACCCAAATTGGCGAGGGCGCGTTTTAGTCCCTGAATGACAAGTTTCATCCAGCCGCCGCCGACCAGTTGTTTCATAGTTACCAGCGAAAAGGCCGGTTCCACGCCGGTGGTGTCGCAGTCCATCATAAAGGAGATAGTGCCGGTGGGAGCGATAACGGTGGTTTGCGAGTTGCGGAAGCCGTGTTTTTCGCTCAAAGCGAGCGCCTCATCCCAGACACGCGCGGCGGAGGAAGAGAGTTCGCGGTCGGAGAGAACGGAGGCGTCAATGTCGTGGGCGGCGGCGCCGTGTTTGGCAATGACGCGAAGCATCGGTTCGCGATTAACGGCAAAGCCGGTAAAAGGTCCGATGGTTTGAGAAAGTACGGCCGACATGCGGTAACCCTCTCCCGTTAAAAGCGAGGTAATGGCGGCGGCGAGAGTGCGGCCTTCATCGGAGTCGTAAGCATAACCCTTAGCCATAATGAGCGCGCCCATATTGGAGTAGCCAAGACCTAGTTCACGGAAGGCACGGGCGTTTTTAGTGATGCGTTCAGTGGGGTAGCTGGAACCCTCAACAAGGATGTCCTGGGCGAGAATAAAGACGTCTACCGCCTGTTTGAAGTCGGGCACTTTGAAACGGCCGTCGGCGCCGATAAATTTCATCAGGTTGATGGAGGCGAGATTACAGGCAGAGTCGTCTAAATGCATGTATTCGCTACAGGGGTTGCTGGCGTTGATGCGGCCGGTAGCGGGACAGGTGTGCCAGTCGTTGATGATAGTGTCAAACTGAACGCCGGGGTCGCCGCATTCCCAAGCAGCCCGGGCGATAGAGTGCAGGAGGTCGCGGGCTTTATAGACAGGACCGGCGCCGCCGGTGAGGAGAGTAGTTTGCCAGTCGCCATCTTCCTCAACGGCACGCATAAATTCGTCGGTTAGGCGGACAGAGTTGTTGGCGTTCTGAAATTGGATGGAGTTCCAGGCCTCGTCGTTGAGGTCGGCCATATTAAAACCGGCAGCGACAAGAGCTTTGATTTTTTTCTCCTCATTGACCTTGCAATTGATAAAATCCATGATGTCGGGGTGGTCAATGTTCAAGACGACCATCTTGGCGGCGCGGCGGGTGGTGCCGCCGGACTTGATCATACCGGCGACAGAGTCGGCGCCGCGCATAAAGGAGACCGGACCGGAAGCGCGGCCGCCGCCGGAGAGCGATTCGTGTTTGGAGCGTAAATTGGAAAGGTTGAGACCGGAGCCGGAGCCGCCTTTGAAAATCATGCCTTCGGTTTTAATCCAGTCTAAGATGGAAGGCATATTATCCTCCACGGAAAGAATGAAGCAGGCGGAGCACTGGGGGTGGGGGGTGGTGCCGACATTGAACCAAACGGGGCTGTTGAAAGAGGCCTTCTGGTAAAGAAGAAGGTGGGTAAGCTCATCGGTAAAAATATCGGCGGCGCGGGAGTCGGCGAAGTAGCCGAAGGACTCGCCCCAATTACGGATAGTCCTGACGACGCGGTCAATTGTCTGGCGCAAACTCACTTCCCGCACGGGAGTGCCGAGTTTGCCGCGGAAATATTTGGAGACGGTGATACTGACAGCGTTGTCCGACCAGAAGTCGGGAAACTCAACATCTTTTTGTTCAAAAACAGGGCGGTCGGCGGGACCGACGATGGCATCGCGTTTAACCCAAGTAATTTCGGAATAAGGATGGACGCCTTCTTTAGTAAAGCGGCGGCTGATAAGTGGGGAAGTTTTGACGGGAGCGGCGATGGTTGGTTCGGTGGCACTTCCGGGCGGCATGGGTGTCATAGATAAAAATTGGGTTTACTGATAATTATAGCCCGACTGGTAAGGTGGGGCTAAAGTAGTGTTATTATAGCAGGTATTGGGAAAAAATATTTTGGCGAAATCGGATAGCCGCATAAGCAAAGGGTGAGTATGTGGATAAGCGGGCCTTGACGGAAAAATGGTTGGTAAAAGACGAGCGTTGACAGTATAAACAGCAAGTATTATCATCTGAAAAGTTCTAAAAAATTAGAAACACTCACGGTAAGGGAAAAGCCGGAGGCGTTTTTTTAATTTTAACAGTTATCCGCAGGGATAAGTTAGTGAGTAAAGAAAAATAGTGGTATAATAGGCGGGAAATGGTGCGCCTTTTTACTTCTTTGGCTGACGTGTACGGCATCGGGCCGCGTTTTTTGTCCCGCTTCCGGAAACTTAATATTGCGACAGTGGCGGATCTTATCCGACACTTCCCGTCCCGCTATGAAGATTTTTCGGTGATATCCCCGATTGCCGATGCGACTCCGGGACAGACGGTAACAATTATAGGAGAGATAATAAAAACAAACTTAAGGCGCAGTTGGCGAAAAAAAATGATGATTGTGGAGGCGCAGGTTGCCGACCAGAGCGGAATGATAAAGGCGGTGTGGTTTAACCAGCCATACATCAAAAATACGCTTACAACGGGAGCGACGTTTAACTTTTCCGGCAAGGTGGGAACGTACGCGGGAGAAAACGTCATCACTAATCCCCTGTTTGAAGCGGCGGGGAGAAGCGATGGCACCAAACACACGGCGAGATTGGTGCCGATTTATCCGGAGACAAAAGGAATGACTTCTAAGGGGGTGCGTTTTGTCATTAAACCGATACTCGCCAATTTGGAAGAAATAAGCGAGTTCATTCCCTATGAAGCGCTGGATGAGAATGGTCTGCTGGAGATAAACGAGGCGGTGCGCGCCATTCATTTTCCGGATACGATGGAGGAAGCGGAGGCGGCGCGGCGGCGGTTCGCCTGGCAGGAGCTGTTTCTGCTGGCGATAGCCAATCTGCGCCGCAAGGCAGAGTTAATCAGAAAACGGGCGTTGCCAATACCGAAAAATGAGGCAATATTAACGGCGGCCATAAAAAAACTTCCTTTTGTTTTAACGGGAAGCCAAAAGAAATGTTTGGACCAGATTTTGGATGATTTGAGCCGTCCGGCGCCGATGAATCGCCTTCTGCAAGGGGATGTGGGCAGCGGCAAGACGGCAGTGGCGGCGTTGGCGGCGATAAACGCGGCCGGATCCGGATACCAGACGGCGTTTATGGCGCCGACCGAGGTGCTGGCGCGCCAGCATTACACGACATTGACACGAATGTTCGGAGAGGTGGGAGTAAAGGTGGGACTGATGACGGGCGGGGGGTGGGGCAGGATATTCTGGGAACGCGGATTGGAGAGCGAAATCAAAACGGCGGAGATGAGGAAACTGATAGCCGAGGGTAAAATAGGAATCGCGGTCGGAACACACGCGCTGATTTACGGCGACTCCCCTTTCCATAAGTTGGGACTGACGGTGATTGACGAACAGCATCGGTTCGGCGTGGCCCAGAGAGCGATGTTGGTAAGCAGGGGCGGCACGGTCCCCCACTTTCTTTCCATGAGCGCGACGCCGATTCCGCGGACACTGACGCTAACCGTATTCGGCGATTTGGATTTGTCGGTGATAACGGAGATGCCGGCCGGGCGCAAACCGGTGGTGACTAAAATCGTGGCGCCGGAAAAGCGGATGGAGGCATACCAGTTTATCCGGCAGGAAGTTAAAGCGGGGCGGCAGATTTTTGTCATCTGTCCGCGCATTGAACAGGAGGCGGAAAATAATGCCGGCGCGCTGGGACAGCAGGAACTTTTTAAGCTGGAACTGAAATCGGTAACGGCGGAGTTTGAAAAATTGTCGCGCCAGATTTTTCCCGATTTGCGGGTGATGATGCTGCACGGCAAGATGAAAGTGAAAGAGAAAGTGGAGGCGATGGATACTTTTGCGAAAGGCAAGGCGGACATACTGGTCGCAACGTCGGTGGTGGAGGTGGGGGTAGATGTGCCGAACGCGACGATAATGATGATAGAGAGCGCGGAGCGTTTCGGGTTGGCACAGCTTTATCAATTTAGAGGGCGGGTTGGGCGAGGTGAGCACGCGTCGTACTGTCTGCTTTTCACCGACGCCAAAGGAGAGAACGTACAGCAACGTCTGCAAGCGCTTACGACCGCCAAGAATGGATTTGAGCTGGCAGAAATGGATTTGAAGATGCGAGGGCCGGGGCAGTTTTTGGGCACGCGGCAAACGGGGATGCCGGACACGGCGATGCGGTCGCTGCAAAATTTGTCGCTAATCGGAACGGCACGGACGGCGGCGGAGGCGGTATTAAAAGAAGACCCGAGTTTAACAAAACATTCGGATTTGAAGAAGCAGGCGGAGGAGATGGTGGGGAGAATACATAATGAGTAGGTAATATTAAGTATGGTAAGTCGTGAAAAAAGAAAAAAGCTCCACCGGTTGTGGAGCTTGTTTGCGAGCTTTGGTTGAGGTTTGTTTCTTACGGAAACTGCGGAGAGCGGCCTAAGGCCTGAATTTTTTTGGCTTTAGGATAGTGCGCTCTTCTGATTGGTCCCGTAGGACCTCAACTATTTCAAGGTGCTAATAACGTGCTGACTTTATTGTAGCACTATAAATGGAGATGCAAATAGGAAGGTTGTGGAAAACTTTTACTCGCCAGACTAAAGAAACTTTGTTCAGGTGTTGGTAAGGCGGCTCATAATATACTTTCGCTACCAGCCATTATTTATGTAACGGGGAAGCCCAGGCTTCCTGTTTGCTGGACACGGATATTTTTTTGCTAAAAAATTCCTCTGACTCGCACCGCCGTGCTCCGCGCGGTCCAGCAAACAGGAAGCTTGGGCTTCTATAAAGTTGTTTAATATATAACCAAGATATTAATTTATACTGTGTTCTTTATACGCTCGAGTATGCTATGAGCCGCCTGACTTGATTTATTCTTTCTTTGGTGTGGACTCGCGGGGGTTGGGGGAAAATTATTTGTTTTCGCGGTATTTGGGGGTGACCCAGAAGCCGAGACGGAAGCGGCCGCCTAAGGCGAGGCGAGTTTGGGCTTCCAATCCGGGAATGGCGCCGAAGATAATTAAAGTAAGAGGCATTAGGAGCCACTGGACCAGGTAAAGGAAATAGTGATACCAGCGGAACCAGGCGGGGCGGGGAGGAAGGAGAATGACGGAGACGACAGCGGAGGAGGCGATGCCGACCATGGCCAGCATCATAATAAAACGGGTAACTTCCGGCAAGCTGTAGGAGAGGACGGAGTAGTTGAAGTCGGCGCCGCCCAAGAAAAGAGGAAGCCAGCCTAAAGCAAAGATGATGAGAGCGTTGGTAGCCCAGGAATGGAAGCCCTCCAGAGTGATGAAGCTCCAATAAAGTTTAGTGGAAAAGCGCAGACGCCGGTTAGTGACAAAACCGGAGAGCATGTAGGGAATGTTTTCCACGCCCCAACCCCAGCGACGTTGCTGGAGGTAAATATTTTTCATTGTCCGCCAAAAAGTGGAAGCGACGTTGGAATCCATATAGACGGGGCAGTTGAGCGGCACCACTCGCCAGCCGTCATAACGGAAAAAGCATTGCCAAAAGATACGCGAGTCCTCCGAGACCAGGTCAGTTTCCCAAAAGTCGACATCCACCAATGCCTGGAACGGAACGGCATGTGAGGAAAAAGTGGTTAAACGTTCGGGACGCGCCTGCTGCATCATCTGCCAGAAAGTGGCGGAAAAGGAAACAACTCGTCCCAAGGCGGGAGTGGCAAAGATATTGTTGGTAAAAAAAGGGATTGGCTGATAACTAGCACGTTGGCGGTCGGGGTTGGTTAAAAAAGCGTAAGCAAGAATACCGAAGTATGCAGAGGGAACTTGAGTATCAACATCAAAGACCGAGGTGATGATATTCTCGTAGGATAAGTTAAGAGTATCAATAATTTCTTCTTTGGCACGTCTCGCAATCCAGGCGCTGTTGGAGCCCTTGCCGGCCAGTTCGCCCGGGAGGCCGGCGGGGTGGAGAGTGGTGAAGAGGCGGAAGAATTTGTCGCTATAGTCGCGGCGGGCGCGGGTGATTATTTCACGGGCGTGTTCTTGAGCACGTTCCTCGCCGCCTAAAGCGACAATAAGACGGTCGGATGAATAATTTCCGGCGAGTAAACTTTCTAAACTTTCAGCAACGACTTCATACGGTTCTTTATAGAAAGGAATGACGACTAAGTGATAAATGTCTTCCCAATGGGGACGGTCAGATGATGGCGGTAGAGATTTAAGGCGAGAGAGCCAGTCAATTTTCAGATTGGCTCTCATTTTTTGGAAGGTGTGCTGGAGATGGAAAGAAAGGTAGATGGTTTTAAGGAGCCAGTAGATGTCAAAGAAAATAATAAAAACCGCTACCCAGGCGGGGGCGAGCCAAGAGAAAAGAAACATGGCCATAATGGTGGACCAAGCAAGGAGGGCGGGGAGAGTAGAAAAAAAGCGAGGCACGGCCTAAATTAAAGAGTTTTTAGCGGCGGACGTCAACCAGAGTTGAGATTACCACCAGGCGCCGTAGGATAAGAATGAATCCAAAGACACGATGCCGGAGCCGCGAGTAATAAGAAGAAGAGCGGCGGAAACCAAGAGAATTAGAAAGAGGCGAGTTTCCTCGTGAGTGGAGCGGCGGAGGAGACCGATAAAAAGAAGAAAGAGAGATTCCAGCGCTACTAAAGCGGCGGCCCAAGGAGTAAAGAAGCCGAGGAGAAGCATTAAACCCAAGGCGATATCCAAAGGACCAATGAAACGGGTGCGGCGAAATTTGGTAACGCCGATTTTTAAGACAACAGCGCCGACAGTGAGGCGTAAGATGAGGTAGGTCCAGTCGCTTAAAATAAGAAGAAGAGAGGAAGTCATAAGATAAAATTGCGAAATGGTTGTGTCTGTATTATTATACGAGCGAGGGTGGCGGCTTGTCCAGTTAGGTTTCAGAATGGCTGTTCACTATAGAAATTATGGTCCCTTCGTCTAGCGGCTAGGACATCACCCTTTCACGGTGAAGACATGGGTTCGACTCCCGTAGGGATCACAATAGAAAATTCGAATAACGAAGTTCGAATTACGGATTAAGAGATGGCGACAACAAAACGCGCCCAAGGCGCGTTTTGTTGATTTTTCTCGCTAGGCGAGATCTGGTATAGCCAGACAGTTTAGGTTATTTTAAGGCGCAGTTTTTTGTTCTTTTCGCGTTCCAGCTTCGGCAGACGAATAGTCAAGACGCCATCGCGAAGAGAGGCCTCGGCTTTGTCGGGATTAACCTCCTGCGGCAAAATGACGGAGCGGGAGAAACGTCCCCAGTAACATTCCTGATAAAAATAGTTGTCATCGCTGATGGACTCCGAACGTTCGCGGCGGCCGCGGATGGAGACGGACTCACTGGTTATATCAACGGTAAGATCTTCCGGTTTCACGCCGGCAACGGTAGATTGAATAACAATATCATCCGGTGTCTGAAAAACATCAACCGTCAGCTGCCCTTCGGCTTCGCCTAAAAAGTCATCGGAGGAATCGCTGTCGCTTTCTTCAAGAGAGTCAAGATTTTCGGTTTTGATTTTGGTATGGCGCGAACCGCGGGAAGATTTGGGACTTTTAACAATAACCCGCTCCGCTTTGGCGGGTTCCACTTTAACAGGTTCAGCGGCGGCGGAAGAGATTTCTTCATCAACTGCCGATTCTGGTTCAGTTTTGTCAGGCGGAGGAGTAATATCTTTACGGTTACCAGCCAGCTCCGCGAAATAATTTTTTGATTGGTCGTCCATAGTGAAAGTTTAAAATTAAAAAATCAAAGTGACAGATTAAAGTTAAAAATAGGAGAAACTTAAAAAGTAATCTTTTTAATTATAGCACAAAAAAAAGTTGTAGGGGTGTGAATAGCGGAAGATAAACAGAAAGTCAGCGGGGGGAGAGTTTGAGTTCTTCAAAATCGTTTAAGACCAAAAGTCCCACCAAAAGCAGAAAAAGGGTGGGGATAACAACGGTTGACTGGTTGTAAATCAGGAAGTTGAAAACGGCATGGATAATAGTGGCTAGGACCAGTCCTTCGGCGGCAAAGGTGAAAATCTGACGGTGAGCGCGGCCGCGCGCCCAGTAATAGCCGATTAAGCCGGCGGCTAAACTGTGGAGAAGAGTGGCGCCGATAAAACGCAGAGCGGCAGTGCCAAAAATGAGGTTCAGGGCGGAAGGGTCGGAGAGCGGCCCGACGAGAGCGGCGATGTTTTCCACGGCGGCAAAACCGAGGGCGGCGGTAACCAGATAGATCATGGCGTCCACGGGCTCATCAAAGTAGCGGCTGCGGCCGATGAGCCAGACAACAACCGCGAATTTTAATGATTCTTCTATGGCAGACAAAGCGAGAAAGGAAGCGGGGGTATAGGGGCGGACACCGAAACCGGACAGAAAGCGGCTGACTTCAAGCTCAATAAAAAAAGCGAGGAGAGTGGCAAAGGCGCCACCGAAGAAAGCCAAAACGAGCATTTTTTTCGGTTCCGGATGGCGGGCGTCTTCGCGCAGAAAAAAAAGAAGCCAGGTGAAGCTGGGGAGAAGGCCGATGCCGATGATGGCGAAATTGCTTAACATAACGACTAATGACCAATTGAGGAAGTTTACTTCCGCCAGGCAGGCGGAGTAAACATTGATTAAAAGGAAAAATGAAGAAATTACCAGTTGGCGCCGATGAATGATTCAGGACGGTTTATAAATGTATCCAGTCGGCGCAGGGGGTAGCGGACACCGCCGATGGAAAAGCCGTCTTTGGTGATGGTGATTTCAAAAGGCTGGCGGCCGGAGCCGGAAGGCGTGAAGAAAAGTTCCAGTTTTTTAACGGGGCCGTTTGAGACCGTGCCCTCGGAAACGGAGCCGCGGTAGTGTTGAGCGAAGTAAGCAAGGGAATGTTTGATTTCCATTTCCCGGACACGGGAAGAGGTATCGGATTCAATCAGATTGATGATGGAGGCAGCGGTGCGGGGGGAGAGATCGGGACTTAGGGCAAAGTCGGGATATTTGGCAACGGTTTCCGGGGGGAGGCCGGAAAACTCGGCGGTGGCGACAAAGTGGGAAGTGGCGGCGGCGTCCTCCGGACGGGTCAGGCCGAGATCGGCAAGAGCGTGGGCGGTTGATTCTTTTTCAAGAGAACTTTGGCTGACGATACGGTTGATATAGGAAGGGAGTTCCTCCGACGCTTCCGGTCGAAGTTCGTAGTGGGGGGCGGAGGGAATGGTTTCGGTTGTTTCAACGCCGCCTCTGATACCGGCGGGGGGCGGGGTGGGGTGGAAAGTGGAATCGTGTACGGAGTCCCCTGTTAGTGCTGGTGTTTTAATGGAAGTAGTGGGAACTGATGATTTTTCCACAATAGGCACATTATACGGCGCGGGAAGTTCTCTTGAGACGTGAGTTTCGGGGGCGGGGTGGTGGAGAGAAGAGAGGTTTTCTTGATTAACCTCTAAAATATGGCCGATTTGTTCGGAAGAAAGTTTGTCGGTAAGTAAGCCCTTGGGGAAGGCGCGGTCAAAAGCAGAGTCCCATTTAATATTGATGATGTCGTCTTGAGTGAGACGGCGGCCGTCGAAATTTTTTAGCAGGCCGTATTTTTCAGGATGGTTTATTATTTCATCTTTAATGTGGTCAATGTTAAAGGTGCGCAAGGCCTCCTTTGCTTTAGCGTCATTACCCAAGGAATCAAAAGCATTGGAGAAGCGGGCTTTAAGCTGGAGTTCGGCTTCTTTCCAAATACTGCGGCCGCCTTGGTAGTCAACGTGCTTTGTGCCCTGGAGCATCCACTCTTCCGGCCTAAGACGGCGGGCTTCCGGCTCACCTTGGAGCATCCATTCGTCAGGACGCAAGGCGCGGGGTTGGGAAGGAGGAAGGTCGGAGGTAACTTCTGAAAAATTAGAAGGGGAAATTTCTGGATTGATGGTTTCGGGAGAAGGAGACGCGGCTTCAATCGGTTTAGGAACATCGGCAATCGGCTCCGGAGAAGATGGCGCTTCGAACGGAGTTTCTACACGGTAAGATGAGACGTCGGGAGTTTTTGATTCAAGGCTGGCGGTTAAGGGTGGAGGTCCGGAAGTGGAGATTTCGGGACGAGGAGAAGTAGTAGCGGGAATTTCCGGCTGATAAGTTGAGACGCCGGGAGTTTTGGTTCCCAGGCCTTCAGTTGCTGACGGCGGGCCGGAGGTAGAAATTTCCGGTTTATGGAGAGGGGTGGGGTGGGGTGGCATGGCGTCACGCCACCTCCCCTAGCCCC
>CAYIDJ010000007.1:0-37857 GCA_964362215.1 uncultured Candidatus Saccharibacteria bacterium | reverse complement strand
CCGGCGGCACCTACGAAGACGTCTACTATTATCTGCCGAAAGGGGACTGCAAAACTGCCATCAAAGCCGCCGCCACTGCCGCCCTTGCCGAAACCAATTCCCAAATCGCCTCCGCCCGCCTCCGCCTCTTCTCCGACGGCTTCATTGACCGCTCCGGCCTCTCCTCCTCCACCCCCCACCCCGCCCGTGCCGACGAACTGGCCAACACCCGCGCCGCCATCAACCGCTGCCGCAACACTGTCGGTGAAGAACTGACCGACAGCCAAATCAACTCCCTCTCCACTCTCTACGGCCAGGCCTGCGAAGATGCTAAACAGGTCTATCGTCAGTTTAACCATGAAACTGATGCTCCTACTATTAGAAATGAAAGAATAGAAAGTGCAGCTATATCCAATTTTTCATTTATTAATATTTCCGAAGTGTCTTCGGATCCTAATTTTGACATTAATTGCGTCAACTTTAATCCGGATTGTGAATATAACCTTACCCCAGTTTACATGCCGGGAACCGTTATTCCTCTTGGATATATAAGAACAGGTACCATCCATATTAATTTAGGAGGTGCCTGCACCGGTATTAGTAACCTCGTCGGTTACTTCTTTAGCAACGCTCATTATACTGGCGGCAACTGTCAACAAAACCTATCCGATTTTCCCAACCGTCTCTCTAACCAGTGTTTTGATGTTGCCTGTTCTGACTTCAATAGCTGGTTCAGCGAAAAAGAGCAACGAATTGTTGGAGGAGAAGATATGTTTACAAACGAAAACGAATTCTATTCTCGTATTTTAACCGAAGCCGGAGTTGGTAATCTTGATGTTTGCGAAAGTGTTCAAGCCGTCAATATCTCGCATAATATTTTTTCAGAAGTTGGGCTAACAGATCATGATAGTATTAGGAGTGTTATTACGGGTTCTATTCTTAGCCGAATTACTGGCATAAATTTACCTCCGGAACGACAAGAACAAGTTAATCTCTTTAATGAAACTGTTGGAAACAGAGGATACCTCTACGTCCGCCATTTTGATATTTTAGATGATCTAATTTCTGGTCAGATATCAATGATTAACACTATTAACCACCGAATGTTCACCTATTCCTGTAATAGTGATTTAAGTTTAAATACTTTTGATCCAAATTATCCCTCGATTAATAGTACCATTTATAAATGGAATAACGGACTTTGGTCATTTTATAGAGAAAATAATAATAATAATCAGTATAATATAGCTGCCGAAATGAACGATTGTATTGATACACAAAGAAGTATTAGTAAAGATGCAAATATAGATTTTAATGAAAATGAAAGCAGAAATCTTTGCTTAAGAATTATTATTCCCGATGATGTAAAAGATTTTTTTATTGTTGCTAGTTATCCTTCCTACCACCCCCTCTCCGGCCCCAACTCCTGCCGCTGATTAATCTTTTGAAGTCAGATTTTGTAAAATTATAAACCAAAATTTACGAAGCAAATTACCTCAATTTTCCATTTTGATTTTTTAATTTTCATGTTCGACATAATAACTATCGGTTCCGCTGGCTGGGATGTCTTTTTCCAAATCCCCGAATCCCATATTATTAAAAATCCCACCCTTCTTCATAAACTTGGGTTTCGCACCGACGGCGCCCAGTGTCTTTCCTTAGGCAGCAAACTGCGCGCCGACGGCTTCGCCTCTTATTCCGGCGGAGGAGCCACCAACTCCGCCGTTGCCTTCTCCCGCTTGGGACTCAAAACCGCCTGCGTCTACAAAACCGGCGCCGATATTTTTGGCGAGGGGATTGAGCGTGAACTTGCGGCGGAAAAAGTTACTTCCTTCCGTTCGTCTTCTTCTTCCCTCTCTACCGACTTCTCTTCTATCATTATTGCCTCCCACGGCAGCCGCACTGTCTTAGTCCATCGCGGCGCCGCCTCCTCGCTTTCCGCCCGCGACCTTAAAAATCTCAACGCCCCCTGGTTTTATCTCAATCCTTCCGGCATTCCTTTTTCCGTTATTAATACTCTTACTAAAAACCTTCGCCGCGCGGGCTCCAAAATTGCTTTCGCCCCTTCCCGTGAATATCTTTCTTTAGGTATAGAAAAATTAAAACCCCTGCTTAACCGCATGGCCGCCGTCTTCTTAAACCGTGAAGAAGCCAGTTTTCTAACCAGCCTTCCTTATAATCAGGAAGAAAAATTATTTGAATCATTAGACGCCGCTATTGAGGGAGTTGCCGTCATGACTGAAGGCGCTCGCGGCGTAATTGTCTCCGACGGCCGTCTCCGCTGGCGCGCCGGTATTTTCAAAAACCAACATCGTCTTGATCGCACCGGCGCCGGCGACGCTTTTGGCGCCGGCTTCGTCTCCGGCCTTATTTTCGCGGGTGAATCCTGTACTAAGAGTGTCTGTAATGACCAAAATATCCGCCTCGCCATCCGCCTCGGTTCCGCTAATGCCGGAAGCGTTGTGGAGCGCCTCGGCGCTAAAGCCGGCCTTCTTACTAAACGGGAATTCACCTCCGCCGCCAGATGGAAACGCCTATCTATCAAAAAACGCGCGGCCTAAACCGCTCTTTTATCTTTCTTTTTTCTCTAGCCGTTTTTTTGTTTGCCTTATCTCCCGTCAGCCAGTCCGACACCGGCACCATCATCAAAACCGGTGAGTATATCATTTCCCACTGGTCTGTCCCTCGGGTTGATATTTTTTCTCTTTCCGCCGGAGGCGCCCAATTCATCGCTCACTTCTGGCTCGCCGCCGTTATCTTTTATTTTTTAGACGCCATTAACCCCTGGACGCTTATTATCTTCTCCGCTCTTTTTACTTCCGCCTCCGCTATCCTCTTCCTTCTTTTCGGCCGCCGTCTCTCCGGTTCTCTTCTCTTGCCCGCCGTTCTCCTACCGCCTCTTTTCGCCTTGACTCTTGAACTCTGGGTGCCGCGCGCTCAAATCTTCTCTTACTTGGGCGTTATTCTTCTTCTTATTTATCTAAATTATTTTCCGGCTCGCCATCATTCGCGCCTCTTTCTTTCTTTTCTCCCTCTGCTTTTTCTACTCTGGGCCAATCTTCACGCCGGCGTTATCTTAGGTCTCTTGATTCTCACCATCTTTATTGCCACTCACTTTCGCGCCTCCTTCTTTCGTCCTCTTCTTACCATTTCCTTCATTTCTTTACTCGCCACTTTCCTCAATCCCAACGGTTTTTATCTCCATCTTTACCCGCTTCTGATTAAAGATGTCATCGCCTCTTTAGGTGTTATGGAGTGGAACTCTCTCCTTTCCTTTTCCCATCTCCTACCCGCCCGCTTTTTTCTCACTCTAATTATTATCATTTCTTCTTTTATCATCTTCCGTCTTTTCTCACGCCGCTTTAGCGAGCCGGACGACTATTTTACCGCCGCCCTCCTGGTTTTAGCCGTTGCCTTGCCTCTTACCGCTATCCGCCAAACCGCCTTCTTCCCCATTTTAGTTTTCCCTATTCTCTGCCGCGAAATTAAATGGCGCCCTCCGGCTCATTTTCTTACCCCTCTCCCCGCCGGCATTCTCTCTGGTATTTTATTATTCATTTTTCTTCTCTTTGGTGTCCAACATGCCCGCGCCACTCTTGCCGAAGGCGCCTTTAACCGGCACTCTCTCCCCGTCGGCGCCGCCGACTTCATTATTAAAAATAATCTTCCCGCCCCCATCTTCAATCTGGAAAACGGCGGCTACCTTATCTACCGCCTTTTCCCGGACTATTCTATCTTTTTTGATAACCGCAATGAGGTCTATCGCGGCGCGCCCTTATCCGAATATCTTACCATCGCCCGCCGCGGTGATGGCTGGGAAAATCTTTTTAACGACAAATACAACTTTCAAACCGCCGTTCTCTGGTACCGCCCGCCGCTTGATTCCCTCGCCGCCGGCCTGTCCCACGACCTTTTCCTCCGTGGCTGGCGGCTTGTTTTCTGGGACGATGCCGCCATTGTCCTCGTTCGCGGCGGCACTTCTTCCACCACCCCTTACCAAATCATCAATCCCTTCATCGCCCCCGACCTTATTCCGCCGGATAAACGCCGCGCCGCCGCCGCCGAGCTCTCCCGCGCCCTTGAAATCTCCCCCGACTCTCTCATCCTCCGTGCCTATACCACCCGCCTCCTCTCCCTCCCCGCTCAATAAATAAATCAAGACCTGCCTAAGTTTTTTGCGTCAGCAAAAATTTCGGCGGGCTACATTATTATCCAACTCTCTCAAACAGAGTTCATTTTAATTACCACTAAATAGCATTATGGAAGCCAAGTTTAGTTCTCTGGAACCGAAGGCATCAGTCCCCGAACGGATTACGAGTCCTTTTTGGCCCGTAAGAAATTCCTATTTCTTACGCTCTGCTCGTCAATCGTCTCCGACCAAGGGAGGAGACACCTTATTCAGCGCTGGCTGAGCGAGAATGAGGGAGGGGACTGATGCCTTCGGTTTTCTTATACTGGCAGGAAAAGTGTATTAGCAAGCCATACTATAAAACATACAAATAACTATCAAAACACGCTACAATTATCTTATGGACTCTAACCTCAACCGCCTCGCCCGCCTCTTAAACTGCGACCACGACTACTTGGCCTCTATTGATAAGCGCCTTTCCGCCGTCTCCGGCCGTACTGATGTTTTGGATTCTCTGGTAGGGAAGCTAAGCAGCCGCCTTTCTGCTCTTCACTCCGCTCTGAAACTTTCGGAAAGCGCCGGCGCTAAAGAAATTTATCACGCCCTCCTCCGCCGCGTTGAGTCTGACAACCGCCGCCTCTCGGATCTTCTCCATGTTTCTTCTCTTAACTCTCCCGAAGAAAATAAGCATCTGGCTGACCTCGCTCTCCATCTCTCTAATCCGCCTGCCGGCTTCTTTCTTAAAATTGAAAAAGCCCGCGCTCTTCTCCTTAAAAACCCTCCCCTCCGCGTCCTCGCCTATCTCAATTATCCGGACGTGGACTCCGCTCTCCAAAAGGAAGATATTTTTGAGCTCTTCTCCGCCCTCCGTTTTCTGGAAGACCGCGAATGGTTAAATAAAGTTTTTTTCCGCGAGTATTCCACCCTCACCCCCGACGACTTTGAAGAACGTCCCATTCGCCTCCTGCCTCTTTCCGAAAAGTGGCGTAACGCCAGCGCCGAATTCGTGGCCAAAAAATGGCACAACCTTTCCCATCTTAAAGAACTTGGCGTCCTCTTTATTCTGCCCTTCTCCGCCAATGCTCCAGGCGAACTTCTTCGCGCCTTCTCCCTCCTCCTCCATTATCTGGAAGAAATTCCCTTCTACTCCAATATTTTCCGTAATCTTGCCTCCGACCCTTCCTCCTTTGCCGAAAATCTCACCTCTCTTCTCCGTGGCGACGTCATTGACGAACTGCCTGCCCCGAGCAAAGTCGAAGGGCCTGCCTCTCCTGTCGACAGTTCTTCTCTCTGGCTTGTCGTCCAGCGTTATCTGGCCAAAGAAGACGAGTACGACTGGCGCCTTTTTTATCCTCACCTCAATACCGAGTCCCTTCTCTGGCGCCGTGCCGAGTCCAAACTATCTTCCTCTCCGGAAATATCAGACCTTCTTTCCATCTGGCGTGACTCCGCCTGGATAGGGGAGTATCTACCCGACGATGCCGGCCTCCTGGTCCCCGCCAGCTTTAATATGGTTGACGCCGCTATGTCTCTGGTCAAAGAAAAAGAAGGAAACAAATATACCTACCACCAGCACGAAGCCCTCTGGAACAAACTCTACACCTCCTACTTCAGCGACGAAGCCATGGAACGCGCCGCCTCCTCCCATCTCCTTCGCGGCTGGTTTGCCGTCTAATTAAAGATATAACTTCACCACGCTGCTGTTTTTCTGGAAAGCTTCTTCCGAAGCGGCTATAATTATTATGCGTTATGAAAAGTTTTTTCTCTAAATTTATTATTCCGCCTCGCGGTGACGCCTATTTAGCGTTGGAGATCTCCGACCGCTATCTTCGCGGCACTTTCTTTTCCGCCTCCGGTGAGAATATCAACCTTTCCGGCGTTGTTGAAGACATCTTAACTGAATCCGCTGTCCCTGCTGACAGTCCCGCCTCTCTCCCGTCTCCGAAAAAAATTTACTCCTTCATCAACTCTCTGCCTATTCCTCGTTCGGCTAAAGTAATTCTCTTAGGCGGCCCCTCGGTCGCTGTCACCATTCCCGCTTGGATTAAAGTTACCCGCAGCGACTGGCGGCGCGAGGTTGATGAAGGCGAGTTGGAAAACCTCATCTCTCAAGCCGTCTGGAAATTTTTAAACTTTTACAAACCGCGCGCTCTTCAGACTTTAAATATCGGCGACACCGAAATCCTGCTTGCCCGCATCCGTATTCTCGGCGTCCGTGTCAACAACCACCGCGTCTTAAACCCTATCGGCTTTCGTGCTAAAACCATTGAAATTTTAGTGGAGGAAACCTTTATCAACCGCGACCTCTATTCAGCTGTCTCCGAATCCCTGCCTCCCTCTGTCTCTCTTATCTCCACTTCTGCCGTCGGCGTCTCCGAAGCCCTTCTGCTTCTTCGCGTCTCCGGTTTTGACCGCCGCTTTTCCGCTCTCCGCCTTCTGCCGGAATCCGTTTTGGTTTTAAAAGGAGACGGCCACAGTCGCTATCACGGCAATCTGACCGAGCCGATTATTGATTGCCGCCTGTCTCTTCCTTGGAGCCGTTCTCGTCTTCTGGCCGAGATCGGCGGCGCTTTAAGCGTCAGCCGCGCTGTTTCTGATAAGTTATTTTCCATCAATATTGCCGGCGCCGCCTCACCTCGAGTCCTTCGTTTTTTAAAGCAGGTCTTGGATAATGGCTGGCGTTCTCTTTTGAATCAACTACCTCGTGATCTTGCCTCTGACAGCACCTTCCTTCTCTCTGACTATGATCTTCCCGACTCCTTTTTGCGCCTTGAGCGCAAAAAACCGCTTCTTGTCGGCGACTGCCAGCGCCTCGCCTCCGACTTCGGCTATATTCTCTCTGTCTCCGCTGACTTCGCGGGGCCGTCCCTCTCGGCCGTCGCCAGTTTTATTGAACACTGCCTTTCCGGCAGTGACAGTGACCTCAACCGCCTGGCCGAACGCCGCGCTAAATGGCTCATCCCCTCCCGTGAAGAAAATAATTCCTAACTCCAAAATCAAATCAAATAGTATTTTTGAGATAAATTTTATTGTGTTATAATTTAAACCAAGACATAACAAGGCATCTTACCAACATATTCGAGCGCGCATCCGAGAGATAAAAGCGGTCAGGTAAACAATACCTAAAATACATGAAAAAAATATTCATCGGCAAAAACGACGAACCGGCCCATGTGGTGGAAAACATATTAAGCGAAACGGAAAAAAGCATCATTTTGGTTATTCCTAAGTTTTCCAAGGTCTCCGACTCAGTGGCTAACTTTCACTTGCTTAAAAGAGAAGCCGAAGCCGATGGTAAAAATTTGCTTATTGAGTCCATTGACGACAACACTCTGGCGCTGGCCTCTGCCGCCAAAATTCCAGGCGTCAATCCCTTCTTATCGGGACGCAAACACAGCATGTCCGACATTGTTCCGCCTTCGGAAACATCCGTCTCTGCCGCTCCCGATTCACCAACCCCTATCGCCGATTCTGACACTGTTACCGTGGCCTCTAAACCAAAACTTGCTTACCGTCAGGCCGACAGCGCGGACGCCGGCGGGGAGGAAGTGGAAGTTGACTTCACCGCCCAAGATAAGGCCAAACGCCGCCCTCTCCGCCTGCTTCTAAGCCGCCGGATTATTCGCTTCGCCGTCGGCGCCGCCGTTGTCATACCTATACTCTGGGCTGCTATGAGCTATTCTATTCCGGCCGTTACCGTAAATCTCACTCTCAAAACCATTGACTGGTCTTTTTCTGAACCGGTTACAGCTGTAGTCGGACTCTCAACGGCTGACTATGCCGCCCGCCGCCTGCCGGCCGAAATCTTTACTGACCAAAAAAGCGTAACTGTCAGCCATCCAGCCACTGGCGAGCGCAAAGTTGAACGCCGCGCTAATGGTACTGTTACCATCTATAACGCTTTCAGTTCCGCCGCCCAGCCGTTGGTGGCGAATACCCGCCTCCTTACTCCCGAAGGTCTTATTTTCCGCCTCTCGGAAAAAGTTACCGTTCCCGGCGCTAAAATTGAACAGGGTAAAATCATTCCTTCTTCCATTTCCGTTTCTGTTATTGCTGATAAACCCGGCGATAACTACAACATCGGCCCGGTTAGCCGCTTCTCCATTCCCGGCTTTCAGGGAACTTCTAAATATGAAGGATTCTATGCCGCCGCCGCCGCCCCGATGACTAATGGCTTCATCGGCGCCGTTGCCTATCCGGTAAAAAACGACATTGACGCCGCCGTTGCCAAACTGAAACCCTTGCTTGCCGACGCGGCCGCCCTCTCTCTCCGCGGCGTTCCCTCTAACTTTATTGTGATTGACGGCGCCTCTAAAATTAAAGACAGCGACCCCAAAGTTGACGAGATCGTTGACGACAGCAAAAATTTCACTGTCTTAGGCGAAACTTCAATCAGCGTTCTGGCTTTTCCTTCATCTGAATTCAACTCTCTTCTTAAATTTGCCGCCGCCGACCAAATTGGTTTCGCGGTTGATTTAAATAATCTAGACGTCTCTTACTCGCTGGCCTCCGCCGACTTTTTAAACAACACTCTTCGCTTTACCCCTACGGTCGGCGGGCAGGCCTCCCGGATCATTGATGCCGAAATCCTTAAAACCGAAATTGCCGGCCTCTCCGCTGATGATTTGAAAGACTACATTATAAACTTCCCCGGCGTGGCTAGCGCCCGCATCTCTTTCTGGCCTTTTTGGGTTGATAAAGCGCCGGCGGATGCCGATAAAATCAAATTAATTATCGGCTATTGACACTCGTCCGAGAGGTGTGTTAAGCTGACTCGCGTTTTGGTGTTTTAATGAAAAACGAGAACAATCTAATTAAAGCGACAGTGGAAGAAGCGCTTCCGGCGTTAAACTTTCGGGTAGTAACCGAAAGCGGCGAACACGTTTTGGCGCACTTAGCTGGTCGGCTGCGCTTACACCGCATTCGGGTCGTGGCTGGCGATACTGTTCTCATTGAGTTAAGCCCCTACGACTCTAAACGGGGACGCATCGTCCGCCGCTTCTAACTCATAATTGTTTAAAGTTTAGAATTTAGAATTTCGAAATTATTTAGGATTTAGAGTTTAGAGTTTTGAATTTACTCAATGAAGGTCCATTCTTCGGTAAAAAAACGTTGCCAGAACTGTAAAACCATCCGCCGCCGCGGACACATTTTTATTATTTGTAAAAACCCGCGCCACAAACAGCGCCAAGGTTAATATATTTTAGAATTTTTTAGAGTTTAGAATTTAGAGTTTAATTATATGCGTCTTCTCGGTGTTGATATTCCCGATAATAAAAAGTTGGCTGTGGCGCTGACTTATATTTATGGTATTGGTCCGACGCTTGCTTTAAGTTCCCTTTCCGCCACCGGCGTCAATCCGGATAAACGCGCCAAGGAATTAACTCCCGAAGAAGTCGCCCGTTTGCAAAAGTTTATTGACGAGAAATGTGAAGTTGAGGGTGAACTGCGCCAAAAGATTAAACAGAACATTGCCCGCCTGAAAGACATCGGCTCCTACCGCGGTGGACGCCACTCTCGGCGCTTGCCGTTACGAGGTCAACGAACTCGCCGCAACACCCGCACTATCCGCGGCAATGTTCGCCGCACCGTCGGCAGCGGCCGCCGTAAAGTGGAACTCAAATAGCCGCATTTTTAAGATTCACTATTGTTTAGAGTTTAGAATTTAGGATTTAGAGTTTAATTACAGTATGGGCAAGAAAAAAGTCGCCAAAGAAACTAAAGAAGAAATTTTAAAACAAGCCGACGTCGTCGCCGGCGCTGTTGCCAAAGCCAGCGCCACCGGCGCCACCCGCCGTCTTGAAACCGGCCGCGTTTACATCACCGCTTCTTTTAATAACACTGTTGTTACTGTTACCAACGACAAAGGCGACGTCGTTACTTGGGCTTCCGCCGGTTCCCTTGGTTTTAGCGGTCCTAAAAAAGCGACTCCTTTCGCCGCCTCCAAAGTTATCGCCGCCATTGCCGAAAAACTACGCAAATCGGGACCGCATCGTGTCAGTATCTTTGTCCGCGGTATCGGCGCCGGTCGTGATTCCGCTGTTCGCTCTCTCGTTAATCAGGGTTTTGATATTGTTGCTATCAAAGACGTGACTCCCATTCCTCATAACGGCCCGCGGCCCAAAAAAATCCGCCGCGTTTAACACCTTATTGTTTAGAGTTTATTAAATATGAGAGGTCCCAAAGAAAAAATAGAACGAGCGCTTGGTGAACGTCTTGGCCTCAAGGCCGAACGTTCCGGTACGCCTAAATCGGCCACTGTTCGCAAGCCCTACCCGCCTGGCGTGCACGGCAACTCCCGCCGCCGTGCCGTTTCCGACTTCGGTCTTCAGCTCAAGGAAAAACAGAAATTCAAAGTAAGTTACGGGCTAAAGGAGCATCAGCTGGAAAAAATCTTTCGCCGCGGCATCGCCTCCGGCCGTATTACCAGCGATAAAATTTTTGAACTACTAGAAGACCGTCTTGATAACATTGTCTTTCGTGGCGGCTTGACTCGTTCCCGCTCCATTGCCCGCCAGGCGGTCGTTCACGGACACATCTGCGTCAACGGTCGCAAAGTAACTTATCCCTCCTGCGAGCTTAAAGTAGGGGATACGGTTTCCATCTCTCCTTCTTCTCGTGATCTCGGCCTTTTCCGCCCCCTCGCGGAAATATTAAAAAAATATGAACCGCCGGCTTGGCTCCTTCTTGATCGGGAAAAAGCCGAAGTCAAAATAATCGCTCCGGTCAGTAACGTTGAACTGCCATTTGATGTAAACTTAGTTGTGGAATATTATTCAAAATAGTCGCCCTTACTTTTTATTTTCATTATTTTATGGACAATCATTCCTTGAGCCGCCATTTGTCGGTTAAGACAATCAAAGAGTCGGATACTGCCGGAACGTTTATCGTCTCCGGCCTTTACCCCGGCTACGGACTGACTATCGCCAACTCTCTCCGCCGTATCCTTCTTTCTTCTTTGCCCGGCGCCGCCATTACTCACCTTAAAGTTAACGGCATCAACCACGAATTCTCCACCATCCCCGGCGTAGTTGAAGATATTATCCAAATCACCCTTAACCTTAAAAAGATCCGCTTTAGAATGTTCTCGGATGATCCCCAGACGCTAACCCTTAAAGCCAAAGGAGAACGTACCGTTACCGCCGCCGACATCAAACTTAACTCCGATGTGGAAGTCATTAATCCTGACCAGGTTATTGCCGTCTTAACCGCCAAAAGCTCCTCTTTGGAAATGGAGTTGACGGTTGAACGCGGTTTGGGTTATGCTCCCGCGGGAGGACGGCAAGATGCTAAACTCTCTATTGGCCTAATCGCCATTGACGCTTTCTTCTCTCCGGTCATTAAAGTCAACTACAAAGTGGAAAATATCCGGGTTGAAGACCGCACCGACTACAATCAGGTTACCTTTGAAATTTTAACGGACGGCACTATTAAACCCGGCGCCGCTATGACTGCTTCCGCCCGCATTCTGGTTGACAACTTTTCCAGAATCGCCTCCGCTTTAAGCGGTGACGAAGAAGTCGGAGAAGCCACAGAAGACAAAACAGTCGCGCCGTCCGCGGAAGAAAAACCGGAAGAATAAAACCGTTTTTACCCTTAACTTCCGCATTCCTAAAACTCTTAATTCAATTTCATGAACCACGCTCATACCGGCAGAAAATTCGGACGCCGCCGCGGTCAGCGCCGCGCCTTTGTCAAAAGTTTGGCCGGTAATTTAGTAATGCACGGACGTATTGTTACCACTGAAGCCAGAGCCAAGGCCATTCGTCCGGTGGTTGAACATTTGATAACCGAAGCCAAAAAGCAGAACTTGGCCGCTTTCCGGCGCCTGCTTTCCAAAACCGATAAAACCGTTGCCGCCAAGCTTTATTACGATCTGGCCGCCCGTTATAAAAATCGTCGCGGCGGCTATCTGCGAATTTCCCATACTGACATTGCCCGCCGGCGCGACGGCAGTTTCCGCGCCGTTATTGAATTTGTCTAAAATTAAAATCCCCCTCATTTTTTAGAGTTTATTAATATATGTCCTATACCATTGACGCCAAAGATTATACCCTGGGTCGACTGGCGAGCATTGCCGCCAGCGTTCTTCAAGGCAAACATCGCCCCGACTACGAACCCAATCTTTCCGGAAGCGAAGTTGTTGTTATTCAAAACACCCGCCTGATTAAAGTTACTGGCCGCAAAGAAACCGATAAGATATATATTCATCACTCTAACCACCCTGGCGGTCTTCACCGCGAAACCTACACCTCCGTTTTTGCTAAAAACCCCGCCACTGTTGTCCATCGCGCTGTTTTTGGTATGCTTCCCAATAATCACTTGCGTCGCTCCCGCCTCAAACGTTTAATTATTAAGCTTTAACTCCTCCTCTGCTTTATAAACTTTTATTTTTCAACTTTTCTTATTTATGGCCGCCGCCTCTAAATCTTCTTCATCCAAAATCGCCGCCCCTTCCGGAAAATATACGGAAGCCGTCGGCCGCCGCAAGACGGCGGTTGCTCGCGTTCGTCTTTTTTCCGGTTCCTCTTCCGCTCATATTATAAACGGAATACCGGCGACCGATTACTTTCGCCTGTCTAAACTGCTGGCCGTTATTTCTTCCCCTTTTAAAATTGCCGATCTTCCCGGTAAAATCGGTTTAAGTATAAACGTAAAAGGCGGGGGATTGTCCGCGCAGGCGGAAGCTATTCGCCACGGTTTATCGCGCGCCTTGGTTAAATTAGACCCCAATCTTCGTCTTCGCTTGAAACAGGGCGGTTTCTTAAAACGCGACCCCCGCATGGTGGAACGCAAAAAGCCGGGGAGACACAAAGCCCGCCGCGCCCATCAGTGGCAAAAACGTTAAATGTCTTCCCCCTGTTTTCTCATCTTTCTTTTCACCTTTATTTTTGGCGTCCACATTTTAAGCATCTTCCGCGACTGGTATTTTTTATTTCCGTGGCTTGATACACCCCTTCATTTTCTCGGCGGCCTTTTCATCGGTCTTAGCGCCATTTATCTCACTAACTACCTTTCTCGTCTTTTTGGAGACAGAAACCGTTTGGAGGATTTTATCTTTGTGCTCGGCGCCGTTTCTTTAATCGGTATCCTCTGGGAATTTTTTGAGTTCGGTCTTGATTACTTTTATTCTCTCGGTCTCATTGGCTTCCAAAGCCAACTTAGTGTTGCCGACACTATTGGCGACCTCTTCTTTGATATTTTAGGGGGTCTTGCCGCCGTGTTTAGCAATTGGTTTTTCCCCTCTTCTTCATCCCGCCGCGCCGACCGACTCCGCCTCTAAAATTTTTCATTTTGTCCGCCAACTAGCGGATTAATTTTTGAACTTTATTTTATCAAATCATCAAAATAATCAATCACGTTAAGCGACCCCGTCTCCGTGATAAAATAAATATTCTTGGCCGAATCCACCTCCAACTGCGCCGTCGGCTCATTTATTATCGGCGCGGCGTATAGTACCGGCTCATCTTTGTTTACCGCCGGGTCAACTAATTCCACCAGCTTCACCTGTTCCGGTTGAATTAAAACCAAATGTCTTGTCCCTATCCACTTAAACGCTCCCGTTTTTCCCAAAGAACCGGTGCGCCGCGTAAAGTTCAACGTCGGATAAAATATATTTATCTCTCCGCTCTTCTCTCGCCAAGCCATTTGGTTGGCTGGGCCTAAAGCAAACTCGGTAACCGAATGTCCGATCTCCTGTGCCCCCGCCGCCGGCGTGTAATACATCAGCGCCCCGTTCTCTCCCAGTGCCGCCACCGCCCCGTTCTCTCCTGTCTCTATTTTTTCCACCTTGCTCTGGAATGTCATTATTGTTCTGGTCTCTCCGGAATCAAGATTATAAGCGATTACGTCTTCCCGCCGGTCCAAAATAAACTCACTGCCGTAAGGCACGGTGTTGTTTGTCGAAGCGGCGCTTACTATTTCCACCCGGTCGCTGTCAACATTATATTGGTAAACCGCCTTATTGGTTGTAATTATAGCTATGCTTGTCCGGTTCGGGTCCGGAACGATTCTTATTATGCCGCTTCTGTCCGCTGTTCCGTTTATAGTTGGCTTAGCCGCTCGAAAGCGGATATTTAAATTCACCGTCAGTTGCTCTTTCAAATCATTCCATAAATAAGTGTCTTGCCGCTCGTTGTAGGTTATAACCCGGCTGGGGTCGGCGGTTACGCCTATTAACTTATTTCCGGCCAACGTTCTGTTTTGGTAAGTCAACTTTCCGGCGCTGCTTGTCACCGCCTGTTCTCCTGCCGGCGTCAGCGCCATCTCCGCGGTTGTGGAAGCCAAGTGCACGCTTGGCACCTCTTCCGGCACCAGCACCGAATCCTTGATTTCCGTTACCACCCCTTCCTTTACCGGCAAAGTATTGCTCCAGGTTATGAAACCTGGCGCGCTGACGGCCACTTCATACTCGCCCGGCAGAAGATTATCAATCAACGTTCCCGATAAAAGAAAACCGTTTTTTCTCTTCACCGGTTTGCCGTCTATGCTAATTTCCGCCTCGCGCGGCTGGACTCGTATAAAAACCGCGCCCGTTTTTCGCACCGTCCATGTTTCTGTGTCAATGCGCCAGCCATTTGAATAAAAGGCCGCCGCCGTCCCGCTAACTACAAAAACTACTGTTAAAAGGTAAAATATCAGCCGTCTGACTTTTCGTGACATACCGCCTACTATAGTATAATCAAAGCCAAAATCAAATATCACTTGTATTTATCAGTCACTGACAGTAAAGTATCCTCGTACCCCTCCATCCTTTTTTTGTTTTCAACTTTAAGGATTTTATGGACTTTTAGCTTTCTACTTAATTCATGTTTTTCGTAAAAAAAATAGGCATTGACCTCGGTACCGCTAACACTATTGTTTTTGTTCCCGGACGCGGCTTTATCATCAACGAACCGACTATTGTGGCGTTGGCCAAACCGGAAAACAGAGTGCTGTCCGTCGGCCGTGAAGCTAAAGATATGCTTGGCCGCGCTCCGGAAGATATTATCGCTTATCGACCCTTGAAGGACGGCGTTATTGCCGACTACTACATCACCCGGGCAATGCTTTCTTATTTTATCAGCAAAGCCATCGGCCGCCTCCATATCCTAAAGCCGGAAGTCGTTATCTCCGTCCCCGCCGGCATTACCCCGACCGAACGCCGCGCTGTTATGAATGCCGCTCGCGAAGCCGGCGCCAAAGAGGTCTTTGTCGTCCGCGAACCGATTCTGGCGGCCTTGGGCGCGGGTATTCCCATCAATTCCCATACCGGCAACATGATTATCAACATCGGCGGCGGCACTGCCGAAGTCGCCGTGGTCTCCTTGGGCGGTATTGTTTCCTGGGAATCATTGCGTGTTGCCGGCAACAAGTTTGACCGCGCCATTATGGAATATGTTAAAAGGAAGTATTCATTAAGCATCGGCGAGCAGATGGCGGAAACGGTAAAAATTGCCATCGGTTCCGCTCTTCCCACTAAAGACAAACTTGAGTTTGAGCTTCGCGGGCTTGACCTTATCAGTGGCCTACCTAAAGATCTGGTCATCAACTCCAATGAAATTGCCGAGGCCCTAAGTCCCTTTCTCAACGACATTGCCACCGCCATCCAAAACGTTTTCAACATTACTCCTCCGGAACTTGTCGCCGATATTATGGATAAAGGCATCATCCTCTCTGGCGGCGGCGCTCTCTTGCGCAACATTGACGAATTTTTTGAGCGTATCTTAGGCGTGCCCGCCTACGCGGCCGAAGAGCCCTTATTCTGCGTTGCTCGCGGCACCGGCCTTATTTTGAATCACTTAGACATTTATAAACGCACCCTCCTCTCCAAACGCTGACCATTATTTTCATTATCGTTTTGAATTTATAATTTTGGTTATTGTGATTTGTTTAGAGTTTAGAGTTTAACATAATATGGATTTCCAATCCCTCTTCTCTCGTCTCCTCTCTTCCGGCCGTCTCTCTCACGGCTATCTTTTTTACGGACCGGATCGCGCCGCCGCCAAAGTCATCGCTCTCTCTCTGGGATGTCTTTTGGAAAAAGGGGAGTGGCGTTCGCCTTCCGGCGCCCTTACTGATTGTTTTGAACTTTCTTCTTCCGGCCGCCGCGTTATCGGCATTGACGACGCTCGTTTCATCCGTCGGTTCCTTTTTATTCGCCCGCTTATCTCCCGCCGCCGGCTGGCTGTCATTCATGATGCCGAATATCTTACTCCCGAAGCTCAACACGCCCTTCTTAAAATCAGCGAAGACGCCCCTTTATCATCGCTCATTATTCTTATTGCCGGCAATCGCGAGGCGCTTCTGCCGACTATCGTTTCTCGTTTTCAGTCAATCTTCTTTTCCGCCGCCGCCAGCGTCTCCCCTTACTCCGCCGCCGACCTGGCTCTGGCTAAAAAGTTTATCTCCGCCGTCCCTGTCGTTCGCCGCTCTCTCATCAAAAACATAGTTGACAAAGAGCGCCGCTCCGCCGCCAAAATTCAATTTATCTCTGATTCACCCGCCGACCAATATGATTTCATTCTTCCTTTTCTTGAGGCCCTTTCTTTTATTCTCTACTCTTCTTTGTTCGCTGTCCCCGCCGGTTCTCTCCGCAGTCATCGCGCCGCCGCCGTCCGCCGTGTGCTTTCTCTTTCCGCTGACCTGCATGAATTTGAACTGAATCGCCGTCTGGCTCTGGAGGCGCTAGCAGTTGCGTTGGAACGCTTGCCCGTCGTATAGTTACCCAATGGACCTAATTGAACTTGAATCCGGTATCGGAAAAATCGTTGCCGCCGCGGCTTCCGAGCTTGCTTCTTTGCGTACCAACCGCCCCACCGCTAAACTGGTGGAAGACATAAAAGTTGTTGTTTACAACGAACCGATGACCATTAAACAACTTGGTTCCATTTCCATTGTCCCGCCGCGGGAAATAGATATTTCCATCTGGGACGCCTCTACCACTTCCGTTATCGCCGAAGCCATTTCCGCCGCTCTAAACTTAAATGCCGTCGTCTCCGGCACTCTCATCCGCGTTATCTTGCCGGCCTTAACCGACGAACGCCGCCGCGACATTGGTAAAGTCGCCAGCCGTATCGCCGAGGACGCCCGCATTAAAATTCGTTCTTTCCGCGACGGCGCCAACAAAAAAATAGAGAGTGACACCGCCGCCGGCCGCGTTGCCGAAGACCAGAAATTTAAGCTTAAAGAACAGGTTCAGAAAATCATTGACGCCGGCAACGTTAAAATAGGGGATACTCTTGATCTAAAACTTAAAGAAATTCAAGAATAATTGTTTCTATTGTTTAGAGTTTAGAATTTAGGATTTAGAGTTTAATTACCATTATGTCCACCGCCCTCATTGTTTTTTTCGGCTTAGTTGCCCTTATCCTCATTCACGAACTGGGGCATTTTTTAGCAGCCAAAATTTTTGGCGTTCGCGTGGACGAGTTCGGCATCGGTTTTCCGCCGCGTCTTTGGGGGCGCAAAATAGGGGAGACGCTTTACAGCTTAAATCTCATTCCTTTCGGCGGCTTTGTCCGCATCTGGGGCGAATCTCCTCTTGATTCTCCCGCCGCCGACTCCCGCCGCTCTTTTTCCCGTCAGGCTCCTTGGAAAAGGGCTCTTATGCTTTCCGCCGGCGTCGCTTTTAATGTCGTTGCCGGCTGGCTCATTATCTCCTTTGTTTTTTTAGTCGGGTCCGGCTCCATTATCTCCGTCTATTCCGTGAATCCTAACTCTCCCGCCGCCGCGGATATTGCCGCCGGCGACATTATCCTCAATTTTTCAAGCGTTCCCGACTTTATTGAATTTATTGACTCTCACCGCGGCCAAACAATTAATCTTGCTCTTCGCCGTGACGGCCGCGACCTTTCTGTTTCCGTCGCGCCTCGCCTCTCTCCTCCCGAAGGCGAAGGCGCGCTTGGCGTCTCTCTTGTTGACAGCGGCCTCCCCGCCGCCTCCTTCGGCTCTAATTTTTTGCAAGCCGCCCTTTATACTGCCTCTCTGCTCGCCGCCATCTTTTGGGGACTTATTGGCATCATTGGCAATGTCTTATCCGGTTTGTCGCCGGAGCTTATCGGTCCGGTCGGCGTCTTCGGCGTTGCCGCCGCCGTCGGCCGCGAGGGAATGATTTTTGTTCTCCATCTCTTGGCGGTCATCTCTCTTAATTTGGCTATCTTTAACTTATTGCCCTTTCCCGCCTTAGACGGCGGCCGCCTTATTTTTCTGCTGGCCGAAAAAATTAAGGGCTCTCCTTTGCCGCCGCGTTTTGAGACCTACACCAACGCGCTCGGCTTTGCCCTCCTTGTTCTTCTTATGGTATCGGTTACCGTCCGCGATATTACCTCTCTGTTGTGATAAATAATGCCGTCCCCGTCAACTTTGCGCCTATCTCTAAATAGCTATATCATATACCTATCCCATTTTATATTTTTGAATTTAAAATTTTGAGCTTTCGAAATTATTTAGAGTTTATTATTATATGCTCCAATCCCGCCTTTTTACTAAAACCTTGCGCGAATCTCCCCGCGACGAAGCCGCCGCCAATGCCCGTCTTCTTATCCGTGCCGGTTTTATTCACAAAGAAATGGCTGGCGTTTATTCCTTTCTTCCTCTCGGTTTCCGTGTCTTGAAAAAAATTGAAGGAATCATTCGTGAAGAAATGAACGCCCTCGGCGCCAACGAAGTCCTCTTAACCGCCCTTCAAGATTCTTCCGTTTGGGAAACCTCCGGACGCTGGGACGACCAGGTTATTGATGTCTGGTTCAAAACCCCCTTAAAAAGCGGCTCTCTTCTGGGCCTGGCCAACACCCACGAAGAAGCCATTACCTCCCTCATGCGTCAGTATGTTTCTTCCTACCGCGACCTGCCGTTTTCCGTCTACCAAATTCAAACGAAATTCCGCAACGAACTGCGCGCCCGTTCCGGCCTTCTCCGCGGCCGCGAGTTTTTAATGAAGGACCTTTACTCTTTTCATCTTAACACTGACGACCTTGATTCCTTTTACGAGCGGGTTGCCGCCGCTTACGCCAAAATTTTTTCCCGTCTTGATATCGGCGATATTACTTATCAAACCTTCGCCTCCGGCGGCGCCTTCTCCAAATATTCGCACGAGTTTCAAACTGCCACTGCCGCCGGCGAGGATTTAATTCACGTCTGCGTTGACTGCCGCCAGGCGGTCAACGAGGAAATTAAAGCGGATCTCCCCGCCTGTCCCGCTTGCGGCGGCTCCAACTTCCGCCGCGTCACCGCCATTGAAGTTGGCAACATTTTTAAATTGGGCACGCGTTTTTCAGAAGCCGCCAATCTCACTGTCACTGACACCGAAGGTAAAAACCACTTTGTGATTATGGGTTCCTACGGCCTTGGCTTGAGCCGCTTGATGGGAGCGCTAGTGGAGACACACCACGACGACCATGGTATAATCTGGCCGGTCGCCGCCGCCCCTTTCTCGGTTCATCTTTTATCTTTAGGCGACGATTCGGCTACCGTTGCCGCCGCCGGTTCTCTTTATCAAAAACTCGCGGCGGCCGGCGTTACCGCGCTCTTTGATGACCGCCTCAACGTCTCTGTCGGCGCCAAACTGACCGACGCCGATCTTATCGGCTTACCCTACCGGCTAATTGTGAGCCAAAAGTCCGGCGACCGTATTGAGTTTAAAGAACGCGCTTCGGCCCAGTCATCGCTTTTGACTGTTTCCGAAGTTGTGGGACGTCTTGTTAGCTAAATTGAAATTTTTCTTTTTCGCGTCCGTTTCGGCGGCGAGCTTGCCTCACCCTATAGTCCCGAGTACTCGGAACAGCGGCGGGTTACATTTTATCTATGCGAAACTTTTTAAGATTTTTTGGAAAAGATATTGGCATTGACCTGGGAACATCCAGTATTTTGGTTTATGTCAAAGGACGCGGTTTGGTCTTGAGCGAACCCGCCATCGCCGCCGTCAACAGTAAAACCGGCCAGCTCTTGGGTGTGGGAGAACAAGCCAAAAATATGCTCGGCCGGACGCCGTCGCATGTGGAAGTTATTAAACCGATTGTTGGCGGCGTCATCTCTGATTTTGAAATGGCTCAAGAAATGCTGAAAAGTTTTCTCCGCCGCCTTACCGGCTCCGGTTTTCTGAACTTCCACCGCGTCGTTACCAGCATCCCCAGCAACTTAACCGAAGTGGAACGCAAATCGGTTGAGGATGTCGTGGTTGGCGCCGGCGGCAACCGCGTCTTTCTCATTGAAAAACCCATCGCTGCCGCCTTAGGCGCCAATCTTCCCATCGCCGAGCCGACCGCCAACGTTATCGTTGACTTGGGCGGCGGCACCTCCGAAATTGCCATTATTTCCATGGGCGGCACCGTCATCTCCCGCAGTTTAAAAATCGCCGGCAACCAGTTAAACGACGACATTATTCGCTTTGTTAAAGACGAATTTAAACTTTTAATCGGCGAACCCACCGCCGAAGACGTCAAAATTTCCATTGGTTCCGTTGTTCCGAGCGGCGAACGCACCGAGATAGCTATCCGCGGCCGCGATGTTTCCTCCGGACTGCCGCGGGAAATTATCATCAAAGGCGCTCATGTTAGGAGCGCGCTCGTCAAGTCGGTCAAATCAATCGTGGAGACGGTGCGGGAAGTGGTGGAATCGGCTCCGCCCGAACTGGTTGGCGATATGCTCCGGCACGGCATTCATTTAACCGGCGGCGGCGCGTTGTTGCGCGGCTTAGACCAACTCATCGCCAAAGAAACAAGTATTGCCACTCACGTTGTGGAAGAGCCGTTAACCTGCGTCATTCGCGGCATCGGCTCCGTCATTGAGAACTATCCCAAACTGGAGTATATTTTAGACGACCCGCTCCGTCCCAAAGAAATTATTTTATAATCTATGACCAATAACATTATCAAAGGATTGATTGTTATATTTGCGATCGTGGTTATTCTCTCCATGGTCGCCGGTTACAATTTTTTTTCCTAATTAAAACTGCATATCGGTCCGGCTCTGACGTCTCTGAAATTGAACGGCTTAAAGAAGAAAACCTTTCTCTCCAGGCCTTATTAGCCGTTCCTTCCCGCTCTTCTTCTGTCAGCCGTTTCCTCCCCGTTTTTGTCTTTTTAAGTTATCCTTTCAGTAATAAACACTCTCTCACCATTAATGCCGGTTCGGAGGCCGGTGTGGCGGTGGGCGATATTCTCTCTGTTAACGGTGTCTTAGTCGGACAAGTTTCCGAGGTCTTTAACCGCTACGCCGTCGCTCGCACTGTTTTTGAGCCCGGTTGGGAGTTTCCCGTTTATATCGGCAATTCTTTAACGCGCGGTCTCTTTAACGGCGGCGCCGAACCCAAAATAACCCTTATCAGCCGCGCTCAACGTCTGTCGGTTGGCGATGTTGTTATCTCCGCCGACCCGACTCTTCTTATGCCCGGTCTTGCAATTGGTTCCGTTACTCAAGTAACCGGTGGGGACAGCAGTCCCTTCTGGGAAGCATTCCTGTCTTTTCCCTATTCTGTCTCCGACCTCCGCCAAGTAGAAGTTTTTCTCTCTTCTTCCCCTCAACCTTAAAATTTCGTCATTTTCAATGTTTTCCTCCCGTCTTATAGATAACATCCTCGTCTTGGTTTTGTCCGTTGCCTTTAGTTTCATTTCCACTTCCGGGTATCTCGTTCTCTGGGGAGTCAAACCTAATCTTATCCTCTCACTTATTATCGCTTCCATTTTTTTACGCGCCTCTTCCTTTACCATCGTTTTACTTGTCGTCTTAAGCGCCGCCGCTCTTGCTTGGACGCCATCGCTTTCCTTCTCTCTTTTCGTCCTGCCTCTCCTGGCTGCCGCTGGTCTTATCGCCCGCCGCGTTTTCTCTCCGCGTCTTGCCAGTGTCTTTTCTATCTCTTTTATCGCCACCTTTATTTGGTACTTCGCCTCCGACTTTGATTTTGCCGTCAATTTCGTGCCAACTGTTTTTCTGGAAGGTATAATAAACGGTATCCTCTCCGTCGCTTTAACTGCCACCGGCCGGACTCTTAAAGTTTTTGATTATTATGCCTAATTTCCGCCGCCGCGAAATCTTTTTTGATGAACTTGTTCCCGACACTGTCGGCCATCGCTTTGATGCTATGGAAAAACCTTTGCGTCTCGGCGTTTTTTCATTTGTCTATTTCCTCCTTCTTTTTTCAGTTATTTTTGCCGCCTCCCGCCTTATTTACTTAAATCAAATCCGCGGCGTCTTTTATGCTAATCGTTCTTTGGCTAACGTCACTCGGGAAATCTTAACCCCCGCTCCCCGCGGCGTAATTGTAGACCGTTTCGGCGAATCCATTATTGCCAATGAGCCGTCTTTTTCCGTCTTTATTAATTTAGCCGACTTCTTCCGCCTTCCTCCGAACGGTTCCGGTGACACTCAATTCGGGACCATCTCCGCCTTGTCTGGAACTCTCGGCCTCTCTCCGGAAGATTTTTCCGCCTCCATCTCCGCCGTCAATTTGGAACGCCAAGGAGAACTGGTTGTTGCTAAAAACGTCTCTTTGGACGATACGCTGATTATTAAAGGCAAGCACTTAAGTTCCGTTTATGTTATTGATGACTTTCGCCGCCGCTATCGCGATCCCTACGCCTGGAGCCATGTTTTGGGATATACCGGCGAAGTAACGCCCGCTGACCTTACTCGCGACTCCAATCTTGATTTGGGAGATGCCATCGGTAAAAGCGGTCTGGAACTTATGTATGATGACCTTCTGCGGGGGACAAAAGGCGCTATTGTGGACTTTCAAGACGTGCTTGGTTCAACCATTGCTGAACGGGCAATCGGCAGTCCCGTTCCCGGTCAAACTCTCTCTTTAACCGTTGACGCTGATTTTCAGGAATTTTTTTATCGCCGCATGTCTCTGGCTCTCCAAAATCTTGGCCGCACCTCTGGTGTCGGTTTGGCTATAAATCCTCAAACCGGCGAGGTCCTGGCCGCTCTTTCTTTCCCTTCTTATAACAGCAATATTTTTTCCGACCCGTCCGCCGCCTCCGCTCGCCGCGATATTTTAAACAGCCCTCTTCAACCGCTCTTTAATCGTTTTGTTTCCGGCGTCTACAACCCCGGTTCTACCATTAAGCCGTTAGTGGCTGTGGCCGCCTTGCGGGAGGGGATTGTGGACACTAATGACATCTTTTTTTCTAAGGGCTACATTGAAATTCCCAATCCTTATTATCCCGACCAACCCTCGCGTTTTCTTGATTGGCGTCCGAACGGCTGGGTGGATGTCTACTCCGCCTTGGCGCGCTCCAGTAACATTTATTTTTATTACGTCGGCGGCGGCTTTGAGGACTTCAAAGGTTTAGGCATCGCCAAACTCCGTGAGTGGTGGGCTCGCTTCGGCCTTGATAAGCCGACCGGCATTGACCTTCCCGGAGAAAAAGTTGGCCTCTTGCCTGACCCGTCGGAAAAAGAAGCGCGCACCGGTTCTCCTTGGCGTGTCGGCGACACCTATAATGTCTCTATCGGCCAGGGCGATCTGGCCATCACTCCTCTTGAACTTTTGAGTTATGTCTATGCAGTCGGCAATGGCGGTTACATCTATCGTCCCTATCTCAACTCTGCCTTAAGTCCAAAAATAAACTACAACCTGTCTTATCTTTCTCCGCAGTTCGCCGAGGTCGCCCGCGGCATGAGAGATGCCGTCAGCAAACCCTACGGCACCGCCTCTCTTCTTCAAAATCTTCCCTTTCCCACTGCCGCCAAAACCGGCAGCGCCCAAGTAGCCGGCAAAACCAAAACCAACGCTTTCACCGTCGTCTACGCGCCGGCGACCAATCCCCAAATCGCGATTCTGGTGCTGGTGGAAGACGCCCGCGAGGGTAGTTTGAACACTGTTCCTATCGCCAAAGAAGTTCTTTACTGGTACGCCACCAACCGCTTATAAACAAACCCCATTCTCCTTGAGGGATTTATTCTAATGCGTTAATAAAAAGCCCCAACCTTGTGTCGTTGGGGCAAACTACCTTCGTCCTTTCGGATTTCGGACAACAACCTTTTCTCTTACGGGTATAGGCGGCTCCGCCTCTCTTGCTTTTATCTCCTCTATCGTCTTTTTCGCATCTTCTGTGTCTCCGTGAAAAAGAAAACAAGGAACAGATAATTTGAAATGCGGTTGAAGGTCAACCCAAGCCGCTCTCCTTATCTCCTCAAGCCTGGGATTGTCCGGCGCCACTAACACATGGCACAGACCCTTCTTATCTTCCCAACCCAGATATCGCGGCTGTTTTAATGGTAGTTGCGCCAGTTGAATAACGACATCCTTATCCTCATCTACCAGCTGGCGGACAACCTCTTCCATTGGCAGATTTGTCTCTGCTACCTTCATCTCCATTCACCTCCGTTCAGAATTAGTATATAATTGTTTCTATTAGAAACATAAAGAGATTTATTATTTTTGTCAATGAATAACCATCCGGAAATTCGCCACGATTTAATTACCGGCGACTGGGTGATTATTGCCCCCCACCGCCGCTCCCGCCCCCATCTTCTAGCCTCTAAAAAGAAGCAGCGCGTTTTTTCCACTCTTACCGCTGACCCTTTCTTTGAGCCGCAGAAAAAAGGCAATCCGGAACCTGTTCTGGTTTTACCTGACCGCCGCCGCTGGAAAATACAGGTATTGGAAAACAAATATCCGGCTCTGACCCACAGCGGCCGCTGTACTGTATTCATAAACCGCGGGCCGTATCTTGTTTCCGACTCCATCGGCTACCACGAGCTTATTATCACCCGCCATCCCCGCCACAACTTTTCCGAGCTTTCCCCGGCTGATGCTTTTATGGTGCTGGAGGCCGCCGCCGCCCGCTTCCGCGAATACCGCCGCGACCGCTGCGTTAAATACGCTATCTTCTTCCAGAACTGGGGTGAAACAGCCGGCGCCTCCGTTCCTCACCCTCATTATCAGCTGGCCGCCCTCCCCATTGTGCCGCCGGAAATGGAACGCGCCGTTAAAGGTGCCGCCACCTTCCACCGTCAACATCATACCTTTGCTTACCAATCGGTTATCGCCTGGGAAAAAAAACACCGCCGCCGCATTATTTTTGCCAATTCGCTGGCTATCGCTTTCACTCGCTACGCCTCCAAAGAACCGTTTGATGTTCGTATTTTTCCCCAGGCCCATCTTCCTCATTTTGAAGACACTGACCAACCAACGCTTCACGCCGTTACCGCCGCTCTCCAGACAGTCCTCCGCAAGATTAAACGTCGCCTCGGCGACCCCGATTACAATTTTTATCTCCACACCGCTCCTCTAAACAAAAACGGAAGTTCCTCTCTCTATCACTGGCACATTGACGTCGTTCCGCGCATTTCCATCTCCGCCGGTTTTGAAATCGGCACTGGCGTGGAGATAACCACCGTTGACCCAGATGATGCCGCTGATATCCTCAACCGCTAATTCGCCATTATGAACTGGAAACACGACCCCTTCTTAATCACTCCCTTCGCCGCCGCTCTTCTTATTCTGCTTTCCGCCTTATTATCCGCCCTCTATCTGCTTCCTTCCGGCTCTGATATCTCGCTCATTACTCGCTTTGGCGTTTTAAGCGGCCTTCGCTCCTTCGGCTCCCTCGGTTCCGTTTTAGGCGTCCTCCTGGTTTCTTTTTTATATCTTCTTACTTCCGCTCTTTCCGCCTGGTTTGTTTATGTCCGCCGCCCCCATACTGCCTATCTTCTCTCCATCTCTTCCCTTTTTTTCTCCGTCTTGATTTTAATTTATATTGGTGTTATCATCGGCATCAATTGATGGATTACATCATCGCTTCCGGCGGCAAGCAGTATCTCGTTTCTCCGGAACAAAAATTGACGGTGGAAAAAATAAACGCTCCCGAAGGAGGAGATATAGTTTTTGATAAGGTCTTAATGACTATTGACGGCGACGATGTTAAAATCGGCCGCCCTTATCTTGAGGGTGTTTCCCTGTCTGCTTCGGTCATAAAACAAGGGAGAGACAAAAAGAAAATTGTCTTCCGCTATCATTCCAAAACGCGTTACCACAAAAAGAGGGGACACCGTCAGCCACTGACTGAAGTTGTCATAAAATAAATAAACCGGTTTCACTTTCCAAGTGAAACCGGTTTATTCGGTTACTATTGCGTCTCTCCCCATTGTTTTATCTCCCTCTGTCCAATAATGTAGAGCGGCAGTTTTTGGCCTTGCAGCAGACGCAAGTGTAAAACCTGCTTCTCGCTCACCATAACCGCTACTCTCTGCACCTCTTGCGGCGCTCTACTTATGATATTACTAACACACTCCTCAAATCTCTCCCCAACTTCACCGGGGCTTCCGCTGTAAAACTGACACTCTCTCTGCCCGTTTATCCACGGCAGGATGAAAAAACAATCACTGCCTTGATTTGGGTATTTCACTTTCTGTAGCGTGATGTCAATGACGAAAGAAGTATCTTCCGGCGGCGGTTGCCCTTTCATCAAAATTACCCCCTGCGCCGGTATCGGCCCGTTAACACCCAAGTTTTCCTTAGCTACAACCGCTATCCGGTCATACTTCTCGGGAAACTCCACTATCGGAGGAAACGCTGAACCGTTGGTGGCCATTTTTACCACCTCCTTTCAAATATACTACCCTTAATATAACAATACTTTTTACCTCAAGTCAATTTTGCCACCCCCTCCCCGGAAGGTGTATAATTTTCAGTGAAAAACCATTTTTAATAATTCGTCATTTAACATATGTTTTCTCTTTTTGACACTCTTTCCGGCTCCCTCCGCCCTCTTCCCAAAACCGCCCGTCCGGTTAAGCTTTTTGTCTGCGGCCCCACCGTTTACGACGATATGCATCTGGGACACGCCCGCACTTATCTCGTTTTTGACGTTCTCGTTCGTGTTTTGCGCGCTGGCGGCTATAAAGTGAACTATATCCAAAATATCACTGACATTGACGACAAAATTATCCGCCGCGCCCGCGAATTTAAAACCACTCCCCGCCTGCTTGCCGCCTCCTATCTGCGCCGTTACTTGTCCGACAGCCGCGCTCTGGGTATTGCTTCCGTTGATAAATATGTCAAAGCCGGCAGTGTTATCCGCGTTATTATTGACCAGGTTTCCCGCCTCCTCCGCCGCGGTTTTGCTTACGTCACCCCTCGCGGCGTTTACTTCCGCGTTAAAAAATTTAAAACCTACGGCCGCCTTTCCCATCAGAACATATCCGTCCTCCGCGCCGGCTACCGCATTGAACCCGACCCCGGCAAAGAAGATATTCTTGATTTTGCTTTATGGAAAAAAACAACCGACTCCTTCGAACCCTCCTGGTCATCTCCGTGGGGCAAGGGACGCCCCGGCTGGCACATTGAAGACACTGCCATCTCCGAAAAATATTTTGGCCTCCAGTATGACCTCCACGGCGGAGCGGTTGACCTTAAGTTTCCGCACCACGAAGCTGAAATCGCCCAGGCGGAAAGTTTATCCGGCCGCCGTCCCTTCGTTAAAATCTGGCTTCACACCGGTTTCCTGACCATCTCCGGACAAAAAATGTCCAAATCGCTCCACAACTTCATCACCGTTGATGATTTTCTTAAAAAATATCACCCCGACGTCCTCCGCTGGCTGGTTCTCAATCGTCACTACCGCTCTCCTTTGAATTACACTTCCGTTTCCGCTTCCCAATCGGTCAACTCCCTTCTCTCCGTTAAAACCTTCTTTGCTTATCTTGATTCCAACCGCCTTACCGGCTCTGTCCGTTCTTCCGTCTCCGCCGCCGCCGCTCATTTCTCCAAGTTTTTTGACGAATCTCTCAACTCCGACTTTGCGACTCCGGAAGCCATCGCCGCCATCTTTTCTCTGATGAGAGAAATCAACACCCTTAGCTCACTGAACAAATCAGAAACCCGTTTAATTAAAAAAACGCTTTCCTCCCGCTTTTCGGTTTTAGGCCTTTCTCTTCACTCTTCTCCCATTCCTGATAAAATTAAGGAACTTATCTCCCGCCGTGAGGTTCTGCGCACCGTCCGCGACTTCCGCCGCGCCGACGCTGTCCGGGAGGAAATATCCGCCTTGGGCTTCCGTTTAGACGACACCCCCTCCGGCCCCGTCGTCGTTAAAAACGATTTGGAAAAAATATGAATCTAACCACCGCCAAAAACGCTCCCACCGTCTTCAAGGTGCCGCCGCATAACGATGAAGCCGAATGCCAGGTCCTCGGCTCTTTGCTGATTGATAAAAACGCCATTCATCGTATTACCGACATTATCTCCCTCGGCGACTTTTACGACCCCCGCCACGAGCGCGTCTTCCGCGTTATCTACGACCTCTTTACGAAAGGAAGTCCCATTGATATTGTCAGCGTCTCCAGCCGCTTGAGCGAGAGTCAAGAACTCGCCGGTTTGGGCGGCGCCTCTTTCTTAACCGAACTTGTCAACGGCGTCTCTACCGCCTCTCACATTGAACACTACGCCAGTATCGTCCGCGCCAAAAAACTTCTCCGCGACCTCATCACCTTAGCCGGTGAAATCTCCGAAACCGCTTTTACCGCTGACGACGACATTGACCTTATTTTGGACAGTATTGAGCAGAAAGTTATCCGCATCTCCCAGCGTTCTGTTGTCCAACGCTTCGTCGGCTTACGGGAAGAACTCCAATCCGCCTACGACCGCATCGCCAAACTTCACCAAAAAGGCGGCTCTTCTTTGCGCGGCATCGCTTCCGGCTTTACCGCCTTGGACAATATCCTCTCCGGTTTTCAGAAATCCGACCTCATTATCTTGGGCGCCCGTCCCTCCGTCGGCAAAACTTCACTCGCCTTGGACATTGCCCGCCAGGCCGCCTTTGAGTCCAAAGTGCCCGTCGGCATCTTCTCTCTGGAAATGTCCCGCGATCAGATTGTTGAACGTCTTATCTCTTCCGAGTCTGGTATTCCTCTCTGGCGCCTCCGCACCGGCCGCATCAATGACGATCTTGAATTTCAGATGATTCAACAAGGGCTGGATCGCCTTTCTAATTCGCATATTTTTATTGACGACTCTCCCTCTCCTACTGTTCTTCAGATTCGCTCTCTGGCTCGCCGTCTCCAGCTGGAGCATGGGTTGGGATTGATTCTCGTTGACTACCTTCAGCTGGTCGCTCACCGTACCCGCAGCGATAATGTCGTCCAGCAAATCTCCGAAATCTCCCACGGCCTTAAGGCCTTGGCTCGTGAACTTTCCGTGCCGGTTATCGCCGTCTCCCAATTATCCCGCTCCGTGGAACAGCGCGATACCCGCCTGCCGCGCCTCTCCGACCTGCGCGACTCTGGTAGTATTGAGCAGGACGCCGACGTTGTTCTCTTCATCTACCGCAAAGACAAAGACCGCCAAGACCTGCCCGAAGAAGAGCAGGGGATAGCCGACATCATTATTGCTAAACACCGCAACGGTCCCACCGGCGTTATTAAATTGAAATTTGACCAGGAGCGAGCCAGTTTCAAAAACATAGATAAGGCGCACGCCACCGACGATGTTTTCTGAAGCCGTCAAAAAAGCGATTTCTTCCCTCTCCCGTCTCCCCGGCATCGGCCCCCGTCAGGCGGCTCGCATTTCCGTTTACCTTGCCCGCCTCAGCCCCGCCCGTCTGGAAGAGTTTATTGATTCTGTCTCCGGATTAAAAAGCGTCTCCGTCTGCCCCCGCTGTTTTTTCTTGAACCAAACCAACGGCGGCTCTCTTTGCTCCATCTGCGCCGACTCTTCCCGCGACTCTTATACCGTCGCCGTGGTGGAAAAAGAAACCGACCTTATCTCGCTGGAAAAATCAGGCCGTTTTCGCGGCCGCTATCTGGTTATCGGCGACCTGCGCCGCTCCGGCGAGTTTGAGGAGTGGCAGCACGAGCGTCTGGCTTCTTTCCGCCGGCAGATCGGCGAACTTACCTCCGGCGGCAAATTCAAAGAAATTATTCTGGCCATCAATCCCACCTCCTTCGGCGATTTGGGCGCGGTCATCCTCGCTCGTGAATTTTCACCTTTAGCCGAACGTCTGACTCGTCTCGGACGGGGATTGCCCACCGGCGGCGAAATTGAATTCGCCGACGCCGACACCCTCGCCGCCGCCTTAGACAACCGCCGCTAACCCTTCCTTCCCTCCCTCTGTTATTTTACTCCGACCAAAACGTCGGGGTCCCGATGACCAGTCGGGAATCCAGTCCGCCAATCCTTCCCTCTGTCATTCCCGATGACCAGTCAGGAATCCAGTCCGCCAACTGGCGGATGAAAATTGAAAATTGTATAATGTAGCCATGTCCAAAAAACGGGTTTTAACAGGCGATCGGCCTACTGGGCCTCTCCATCTCGGCCATTATGTTGGCTCTTTAGTGGAGCGCATCTCTCTTCAGCGTGAAGCTGAAGAATTCATTATGATTGCCGACGTTCAGGCCTTGACCGACCACTTCAAAACGCCGGAGAAAGTCGCGGACAATGTCCGCGCTCTTGTTTTTGATTATCTTTCCGTCGGCCTTGACCCGCGTCTGGTTACCATCTTCATTCAATCCCAAATTCCAGAAATTGCCGAACTCACCGTCTTTTATTTGAATCTTGTGTCTTTAGGGCGCTTGGAACAGAATCCCACCGTCAAAAACGAAATTAAAGAGAAAAATTTCGGCCGCGAAATCCCCGTCGGCTTTTTATGCTATCCAATTTCCCAGGCCGCCGACATCACCGCCTTCGGCGCCAACCTTGTTCCGGTCGGAGAGGACCAGCTTCCCATGATTGAGCAGACCCGCGAAATTGTCCGCAAGTTCAACCGCCTCTATGGCGAAACTTTGGTCATGCCCAAGGCCATTCTTTCCAAAAACCCCCGTCTGGTCGGCACCGACGGCCAGAAAAAAATGAGCAAAACCTCAGACAACGCCATCTACCTCTCCGACTCCGTCGGCGAAGTGGAAAAAAAAGTGATGAAAATGTACACCGACCCTTCCCGTATTCATCCCACCGACCCGGGCCACCTTGAAGGCAACCCCGTCTTCGCCTACTTGGACGTCTTCTCCTCCGACCGCGACGAACTCTCCGACCTTAAAAAACGCTACCGCGCCGGCCGCGTGGGCGACGTGGAAGTTAAACAGCGCCTCGCCGAAATCATCAACGCTTTTCTGGAACCCTTCCGCCGCCGCCGCGCCGAATACGAGGACTCTCCCAAACAAATAGACAAAATTCTCTCCGACGGCATTGACCGCGCCCGCCAAGCCGCCTCCGTCACTCTCCTCGCCGTCAAAAAAGCGATGCACATCAACTACCTCTTCTAATTATCCATAATTTTATCTGTTATTCCGAGCCTGCCCTCTGATCATCTGTCATTCTGAATCCCGATTTTAGTCGGGATGAAGAATCTCTATCCACAAACCAGTGAAAATTGAAATCCAGTTCCGGTATTCTATTTCCACTTTCAACTTTATAGACCTTTAGCTTTCAGCTGACTGTCCACTTATTAACACTCAAGCGCCACTCCGCGATATTTTGTGTTACAATAAAAGCAATAAATTACAATTCACTTTTTATTATGAAAACCAAACTTTTTTCTGTCATCCCAGCGAAAGCTGGGATCCAGTTATCTCTGATATTATTAGTGGCGCTTATAGTATTCTCCGCCCCCGCACCCGCTTTCGCCGCCGCCCCCACCGCCGCCGAACTTAACTCTGCTTTCACCCGCAACTTAACCGTTGGCTCCACCGGCACTGATGTCCGTATTCTCCAACGCTTCTTGAACGCCAATGGTTTTACTATTGCCTCCTCGGGCAATGGCTCACCCGGTAATGAGTCAACCTACTTCGGCCCCGCCACCGCCGCCGCTCTCGCCCGTTACCAATCCTCCGTCGGCATCTCTCCCGCCTCCGGCTACTTCGGTCCCGCCACCAGAAGCAGAATCTCGTCTTCTTCTGGTGTCTCGGGAGGCGTTACTCTCTCCACCATCTCTACCGCCAACACCATCGTCATCACTCCCCCCGGCGAAACCATCACTCAACAACAATCGTCGTCTGTCACTATTCAAGATACTGATGGTGGTACTTCTATTTGGGATATATCCAACTCTCCTACTCGCGTCCTTACACCAATTGGCTTTTTTATCGTCGGCGGTGCCAGTGATATAAACATCAGCCAACTGCAATTAATTATCAGCGGTTCATCTTTAACGGCTACTTCCACAATGTCATTCAGTATCAGTGTTACTTATCCTGACGGCACTGTTAGAACTTTACCAGGTCAATTTACTTTATTTGAAAATGAAAGTAGACCTTATTCTCTTCGCCTTACCGCTAACACTCTTCTTCCCGTCACCGTCCACGCCGGCGAGCAAGTATTGTTTAGATTTTATAATTTTAATGTGTCTGGACTCTATACCGGTAATCTCAATATAGAAATCCCCGCCGGCGGCATCATCAGCGACACCGGCGCTGTCCTCGGTCCATTAATTGCCACATCCATCCCAATTATAGTTAGGAGTGGAAGTAATAACCCCGATGTATTTCTGGAAATAACCGAGCGTGCAATATTTGAACCAACTAATGTAGTTGCTGGCAGAGAAAATGAGCTTTTAGGCGCAATTAACTTGCGCAACACCTCTCCTCAAAATTTATCTGTATCTCGTATAATCTTTAATCTTATTAATGGTCGTCCGCAATCAATAAACAATTTGAAATTGTTTGCCGCTGATATTAGTGAGTCCGGTATAATCACACCCGAGCGCCTTATTGGCCAAGTTGTTTTTCAGGGTCTGGAGGCAACTGCCACCATTTCAAACTTAATAATAAGTGCGGGCAGTTCGGCCATTATTTACTTCCGGGCTGATTTAGCTCAAGTGGGAACCGACCAACCTGGCCGCGCTGGCGAAAGAATCTCTTTAAGTTTCCCAGCCAATGCCATCACGGTAGTCAGCAACAATAATTCCAGAATGAATAATCATTCAGAAGCTCTTTCTCTTAATCGGATAGTATACGTAATCGACATACCTGTCCCCGTTCCCCCCTCCATCTCCGGCCGCGTTATTAATGAATCCGGCGCTGGCGTCAACGGCGTCTCCGTCACATTAAACAGTCAGCAATCTGTCACCACCAGTCCCGACGGCTCCTTTACTTTTACCTCGTCCTTTTTGGGCTACCGCGCCGGAACAGTTTATACACTTTCCGCTACCATCCCTACCGGCTATGAATCTATTTCCGCGCAGAATGCCAGAGTTTCCGGTAATAGTTTTACCTATCAAGTATTCGGTTTTGACTGCAGTCCCAGCGAGAATTATTGTTCCGACGCCATCACTCCTCCTCTGCGCCATTATACTTCTTTCGCCTACACCAACGACCTACCCTCCGATACCGGCTTTATCTTTCAACTTAGGCGTCCCGCCCCGCTGTCTATCTCTGTATCCGTTGTTGATAATCAAAATCTTCCCCTCTCTAATGTTAAAGTTCTCGTCAGCCGTAATAACAGCCGTATTGAAGTCGGCAGAACTGACACTAATGGCCAATTAACTATTAACGCCTCCGCCGCGCCTCTCTCTTTCCGCCGTGGCGCTCTTTATCTGATTAGTGTTGAAGCTCCTACCGGTTACTACGCCACCGCTTCCAACGCTCGCGTCCGCGCTCAAAGCTACAACTGGCAGGCGCTCGGCATTGACTGCCGCGCTCGTGGTAGCGTCTGTCTTGACGCTCTTCGCTCTCTGCGCCTGGAAAGCAACGCTGATAACGCCGCCGCCAATGACCTGGAAACAGACAACTTCATCTTCACCATAGCGCCTGTCGCTGTTTCTACCCGCACTCCATTAACCGGCACTGGCACTAATGAAACCGTCAACGGTACTAACACTGGTGGAGGCGTAATTACATCAGACCCCAACCCTGTCTCCACTCCCGCCATCAACTTCCCCGACATTACCGGCCGCGTCACCAATGACGCTGGCGAAGGTGTCTCCGGCGCCGCTATCGCCGTTAACAATGTTATCCGCGCCACCACCGGTGCCGACGGCTCTTTCACTATCCTTGGTTCCGATCTCCGCTTCCGCAAAGGTGCCCTCTTTGAAATCTCTGTTGATAGTGTTCCCTTTATCTATGACTCTATCCGCGCCACTCGCTCCCGCACCGCTGGCGCCAAGGCTTATAACTGGCAGGCCTTAGGCGTCAACTGTGCCGACCTTGTCTCCGGTGGATGTCGCGACGCGCTGGCCGCCCTTGGTTTATATCAATATCTGAATAATACCAATCCCGTTGACCTCGCTGATGACAACTTTACCTTTATGATCGTCCGTCCTGCCTCTTCTCCCAATTATTCCAATTCTTCAGGCGGCTTAACGGAAATAACTTCCAATACTACTACCGGACCGACCGGAGTTACTTCTCCCACCCAATCCTTCTTTGATATTTATGGTACTGTCACCGATTCTCGCGGCAACGGTATTATTAACGCCGTCGTAATTCTTAATAATGGTGTCGCCCGCACCACAACTCAATTAGGCGGCGACTTCCTTTTTAACGGCGCCCAAATTCGCTTTCCTCTCGGCGCCAGTTACAGCTTAACCGTCGAAGCGCCTCCCGGAACAAACTACAGCGGTTCCCAAGCGCTTTCCGGTAGTACTGTTGTCGGCGCCTCCTATCAATGGCAAATTTTGGGCTATAACTGCGCCGGCCGCTCCGACGGTGTCTGTATCGGCAGTTCTTCCACTAAAGATCTCCCCTCCGACACTAATTTTCACTTCATCTTAAAAGATGGCCCTTCTTCCGCTGTGCCTGCCGGCTCTTCTCTCAACACCGCTTCCGCCCTAATGAACCTCGGCCGCATCCTCTTCTTCTGGCGCTAATTTTTTCTCATATCACTTCCGTCTCCCTTCTGACATTCCCGAGGGTGGTTCCGGGGTAGGGGAGCGGGAATCCATCATAAAATAGTTTCTCTCCTCTATGAACCTTAAACTAAACAACCCCAAACTCCTCTTTTCTCTCTTTCTCACCCTTATTATAGTCGGCGCCGCCGCCGGCTTTCTTCCCTCTTCTTCCACTCCCCAAACCGCCCAGCTTGTGGGCGACATCCCCGCCGCCCGGGTCGCCACTCAAAACGGCGAAGTTATTGACTGCGGCAATGTACCTATTGTCAGCGATAGCACCAATAACGGCATTGGTATTCTCGTCCGCAACATGTCCAATGTCACTGTTCGCAACTGCAATGTCAGTGGCTTCTGGGTTGGTCTTTTTGCCGAAAACGCCCCCGGTCTAACAGTCGTTGACAGTGATTTTGTTGATAATGCCACTCTTTCAATTTTTGATGTCTATACTCCCGCCAGTCAGGCAGATATTGCTAATCCATACAGGCCAAAATTTTTCTACTGGCCAACCGGTTCCCCCGCGCCAATTAAGGATGGGAATGAATACCGAACCCCCTTCACCGCCAATAATGCTTATGTCGTCAAAGATGATTTAACTGGCGTTACTGACCAGCAGTTTCTAATGATACCGATAGATGCCTGGTCATCTGTCCCATATAGTCTTGTTCATTATGTATATTCAGGCCAAATCAACAAATTAAGAATTCCTTATTCATCTCTCCCCGCGGCGCATATTCCCAACACTCCTTCCAATATTATCCGCGGTGGCGGCGGTATTGTCGTTCAAAATTCTTCTAATGTCTCCATTCGTAACATAATCTCACATAGGAACTTTTCTGGTATTGAACTCTACAATGTTTCCGGAGCCACTGTCGACGATAACAATCTTCAGGGTAATTTCGGTTTTGGCTCTTTTCTCTATAATGTGGACAACAGCACTATCCAAAATAACGACATGCGAGGCACCGGTTATCCTGCTCGTTGGCGGCAAATGGACGGCACAGACAATGCCGCCCTGATGATGATGCACGACTCCGATAATAATATTATTTTAAGCAATAATCTTTCCTACAGCCCCGACGGACTCTTTCTCTCCAATGCCGAATCACCAGACGGAGGTTGGAGCGAACTTACTAGCGACAACAATACTTTCCGCAACAATACCGCTGAATATGTCCCCCACAATGCCTTTGAAGTTGTTTTTTCTCACAATAATATCTTTGAAAACAACACTGCTTCCCACTCCAAAATCGGCTTTTGGATTACCTATGGTTCCGGCCACCGTCTCATCAACAATACCATTGACGGCAATATGCAGTATGGTATCGCTCTCCGCCAAGTGAATAACTACACCATCACCGGCAATACCATCAGCAATTCTGGACGAATTAATAACGATCCTGACGGTATTGGCATATTTATGACTACTGACGCTTCTCATAATTGGAAAACTGTCTTTCCTGAAAATACTAATCTCACCATCACCGGCAACACTATCAGTAATAATGAAAGAGGCCTTATCATTGACGGCACTTTTCATGATGTCACTATCAACAACACCTACTCTGGTAACGACTTTGACATCATAGAGGGCGGCAACTACTTCCCTGGTATTAATGTATCAATAAACGGCGTTAGAGTCGCGTCCCGCACTGGTCAATGTGAAACTCTTGCCGCTGGCGCTGTTCCCCATCCTTATGTCATCACCTTCATCGGTGGCGGTAATTTCCCTGATAAATCTGTCCTCCGTAACGGTTTCATTCCTTCCTGTACCGGTCCCATTGGTTCTCTTAATCCTGCCAATTCCTTCCCTAACGTCACTCGTGCCGCCAACCTTCCTAATCTTGGCATCTTTTCCGTTTCGCCCCCCTCTGAAAACAAAAATAATTTCTCCATTAAATTCGCCCGTACTGCCGAAAATGATTTTGTAACCGGCTGTAACTCCTCCGGCCAGAATTGTGATAAGACCGCTATCAAAAACCGCGCTACTTCCATCTGTCCGGACACTAATATGGTCATCCTCTTCCAAAATAATGCCACCTTTGGTTGGACAACTGATAATGGCTCCAGTCCCTTTGCCTCCGGCAATATTCCGCTTATTTCTATTGGTGTAGCTGACTCTCCCGATCGCCTTACTAACGAAACTTGGGGCGTATGTGCTCACGAGTTTGCTCATGCCTTCGCTTATCTTGCTGATGAGCAGAGCGGCAATCTCACTCTTGCTCAAACTGGTTACGAAGCCAATCGCGCCTCCATCGCCAACTGCGCTCTGCCCTCGGAATGTGCCTCTAAGTTCGGCTCTTCAACGTGTATTGCCGGCTGTGGTTTTTCCAACTCTCTTTCTCGCCCCCGCGGCCGTAGTATTCTAAACGGTATTGATCTCAACATTCCCGACAGCTTAACCTTCAATCTTCCCAGTCAAAATCGCTTTGCTTCGCTTTTTTCTAACGACTTCTTTAGAACCGGTGTTGATAGTTACGCTCCCGCTGTAATTCCTCTCGGTAGTTTTGCCATCAAAAACGGAAGCGCCAGTTCGGTAATTTTCCCCGCTTCCTTTCATATCTATATTGAACCAGAGCGTTTTGAGCTTTCTTTGAGTGATTGGAGTGGTAATTTATATTTACAGGACTCCATATCCAACAATATAGTTAGTTCTTTTTCATCCTCCGATATTGGCACTAATCACGACAACTCTTTTTACGCCGATAAAATATACAATTTCACTCTAAGAACAGATATGGCCTTAGGCGGAATTGCCCCTGGAGCAACTAAAAATCTTGAACTTTTCGCACGCGTTCCAAATTATCTGCAGCCGTTATTCCGTGATCCTTCCATATTCACTATTCGGCAAGTCAACTACGCTACTCAAAATACGACTGGAGGCGGGTCAAATAGTAATTCTTGGACTGGCAGTGTTCGCCTTACTCCTTCTAACCGCTGATTTTTCTATTTTACTTTATCATTTTTAATTTTGATTTTTTAACTTTACATTTTCCCCATGCCCCGCCG